>NZ_JSDQ01000007.1:0-8334 GCF_000813665.1 Neochlamydia sp. EPS4
CTTGACTTAAACCAAAACCAGCTCACCAGCCTCCCTGCAGAAATCGGGCAGCTGTCTGAGCTGCAAACGCTTTACTTAAATCAAAACCAACTCACCAGTCTGCCTGCAGAAATCGGACAGATGTCTCAGCTGCAATGGCTTTACTTAAATCAAAACCAACTCACCAGTCTGCCTGCAGAAATCGGACAGAGGTCTCAGCTGAAAGAGCTTCACTTAGATCAAAACCAGCTCACCAGTCTGCCTGCAGAAATCGGGCAGATGTCTCAGCTGCAATGGCTTGGACTAAATCAAAACCAACTCACCAGTCTGCCTGCAGAAATCGGGCAGATGTCTCAGCTGCAACAGCTTTTCTTAAGACAAAACCAGCTCACCAGTCTGCCTGCAGAAATCGGACAGAGGTCTCAGCTGAAACAGCTTGATTTAAGCCAAAACCAGCTTACCGCACTGCCTACAGAAATCGGGCAATTGTCTCAGCTGCACACGCTTTACTTAGCTCAAAACCAGCTCACCAGCCTCCCTGTAGAATTCGGGCAGCTTTCTCAGCTGGGATGGCTTTACTTAGCTCAAAACCAGCTCACCAGCCTTCCTGCAGAAATTGGGCAGCTGTCTAAGCTGAAAGAGCTTAATTTAAGCAACAACCAGCTTATCACTCTTCCTGCAGAAATGGAGCAGCTATCTGAACGGCTAGGTCTTAAGTTAGACGGAAATCCGCTAGAAAATATTCCAAGCAAATTAAAGCAGCGTTTTAGGTTATAACTAAAAAGGTACCCATCTTCCTCATTTATAACGCCAAAAAGGCAAATTAGTAGGCTTAGAAAGTTTTAAAGTTATAGAGAGCTTTTGGCTTACTATAGAGGCGTAGGATCTAAAGGTCTGTTTCTCTGCTAAAGTTAAGGAAAAATTTTCTACCAGCTTTTCATATTTCTCTATTACTAAGTTTAAAAATTAAAATCCTTTTTCTTATATTTTCTTGCCTATCTTGCTTCTTTTATGTATAAGCATCTCACTAAAAAACAACTAAAAACATGTATAACACTTAAAGGCGCCCTTCAATGAATCCTAGCTCTTCTATCACCATTGAGCATTTACCTGATGAAATATTAGTCCCTATTTTAAAGGAGGGTGCTAACCCTTCCTTATTTAGCGTGTGTGGAAGATGGTACCATCTCTTAGTTAATGAAGTCATGCCCCCTCTTTATAAGCAAATAGGTAAAGTACATGTTGCTCAAGGAAATGTTAAGGAGCAGGCTCTTATTGTAGATAGGATTTATAAGCTAGAAGAAAAGCTTTCTGAAACAGCAAAGGTAAATGCAATCTTTAGGCAAATCTTTACTTTAGCCAAGTCTTTTTCTCCTTCAGAATTTAAATGGGTAACTGAGGAAAAGAGATGTTATACGCTGTCTAATTATTCCTCTTATCTTATAAATATTAATCGCTTGTTAGTGTGGAAAAAACTTCCTGGCGGAGGGGGATACTTAAATCAAGAAAACATTAAGCACTTGCCTTTAGAAAAAAAAGGAGAGCTATTTAAAGATTGGATTAAAGAAAATTGTAAAAACATCACGGCTTTAGATTTATCTAAAGCAGGCTTGACTTACTTACCCCCAGAAATAGGCCAGTTATCTCAGCTGCAAACGCTTGACTTAGGAGAAAACCAACTCACCGCTCTGCCTGCAGAAATTGGACAGCTGTCTCAGCTGCAAGAGCTTGACTTAAATCAAAACCAGCTCACCAGCCTGCCTGTAGAAATCGGGCAGCTGTCTCAGCTGGAAACGCTTATCTTAAGCTTCAACCGGCTCACCAGCCTGCCTGCAGGAATAGGTCAATTGTCTCAGCTGCAAAACCTTTACTTAAATCAAAACCAGCTCACCAGCCTGCCTGCAGAAATAGGTCAATTGTCTCAGCTACGATTGCTTGAATTAAATCAAAACCAGCTCACCGCTCTGCCTGCAGAAATAGATCAATTGTCTCAGCTGCAATGGCTTTACTTAAATCAAAACCAGCTCACCAGTCTGCCTGTAGAAATCGGGCAATTGTCTCAGCTGCAAAGGCTTGAATTAAACCAAAACCAGCTCTCCAGCCTTCCTGCAGAAATAGGGCAGCTGTCTCAGCTACAATTGCTTTACTTAAATCAAAACCAGCTCTCCAACCTTCCTGCAGAAATAGGGCAGCTGTTTCAGCTGGAAACGCTTATCTTAAGCTTCAACCGGCTCACCAGCCTGCCTACAGAAATTGGGCAACTGTCTAAGCTGCAAGTACTTTACTTAAATCGCAACCAGCTCACCAGTCTTCCTGCAGAAATCGGGCGGTTATCTCAGCTGCGAGTGCTTAAGGTAAGCCAAAACCAGCTCACCAGCCTTCCTGCAGAAATCGGACAACTATCTCAGCTACGAGCGCTTAAGGTAAGCCAAAACCAGCTCACCAGCTTGCCTGCAGAAATTGGGCAATTGTCTCAGCTTACCAAGCTTGAATTAGCGGAAAATCCTTTGAAAGATATCGCCGAAAAAATAAGGCAGCGTTTTCAATTATAAAATGAACTTAAATACTTTTTAAGTTGAGGTGAGCTAAAATGAAATAAGAAACTTTTAGCCATTCTATCTTTAAACAAGTAATTCGCACTTAAATCAAAACCAGCTCACTAATCTTCCTGCAGAGATTGCGCAGCTCTCTCAACTGCAACACCTTGGCTTAAGAGGCAACCAGCTTAACTCCTTTCCAGAAGCGGTAGGGCAGCTTTCGCGGTTGCAAGAGCTTCTATTAAATGGCAGCCAGCTAGCCTCCCTTCCTGCTGGGATTGGGCAGCTTACTAAGCTGGAAGTGCTTGGGTTAGACAACAACCAGCTAACCCCTATTCCTGCTGAAATTGGGCAGCTTACTAGTTTACAAGAGCTTAATTTAAGCAGCAACCAGCTTACCTTCCTTCCTGCAGAAATAGCACAGCTCCCTGAGTATTTAGATCTTAGGTTAGACGGAAATCCGCTGGAAAACATACCAGAGGAATTAAAGCAACGTTTTAGGCTGTAGTTAAAAAGTCATCTGTCTTCCTCACCTATAACGTTAAAAGGGTAAATTGGTAGGCTTAGAAAGTTTTAAAGATATAGAGAGCTTTTGGCTTACTATAGAAGCGTAGGATCTAAAGGTCTGTTTCTCTGCTAAAGTTAAGGAAAAAATTTCTACCAGCTTTTCATATTTCTCTATTGCTAAGTTTAAAAATTAAAAGCCTTTTTCTTACATTTTCTTGTCTATCTTGCTTCTTTTATGTATAAGCATCTCACTAAAAAACAACTAAAAATATGTATAACACTTAAAGGCGCCTTCCAATGAATCCTAGCTCTTCTATCACCATTGAGCATTTACCTGATGAAATATTAGTCCCTATTTTAAAGGAGGGTGCTAACCCTTCCTTATTTAGCGTGTGTGGAAGATGGTACCATCTCTTAGCTAATGAAGTCATGCCCCCTCTTTATAAGCAAATAGGTAAAGTGCATGTTCCTCAAGGAAATGTTAAGGAGCAGGCTCTTATTGTAGATAAGATTTATAAGCTAGAAGAAAAGCTTTCTGGAACAGCAAAGGTAAATGCAATTTTTAGGCAAATCTTTACTTTAGCCAAGTCTTTTTCTCCTTGGGAATTTAAATGGAAAACAGAAGAAAAAACAGGCTTAACGCTGGCTAATTACTCTTCTTATCTCTTAAATATTAATCGCCTTTTGCTTTGGGAAAGACTTCCTGGTGGGAAAGAATACTTGAGACGAGAAGAAATTAAGCACTTGCCTCTAGGAAAAAAAGGAGAGCTACTTAGAGATTGGATTGAAGAAAATTGTAAAGACTTAACTTTGCTAAACTTATCTGGAGCAGGTTTGATTTATTTACCCCCAGAAATATGCCAGTTATCTCAGCTGCAAATCCTTTACTTAAGCCGAAACCATCTTACCGCTCTGCCTGCAGAAATCGGGCAGTTGTCTCAGCTGCGAAGGCTTGAATTAAATCAAAACCAGCTCACCAGCCTCCCTACAGAAATCGGGCAGCTGTCTCAGCTGCAAACGCTTGAATTAAATCAAAACCAGCTCACCGCTCTGCCTACGGAAATCGGGCGGCTGTCTAAGCTGCAAACGCTTGACTTAAGAGAAAACCAGCTCACCGCTCTGCCTGCAGAAATCGGCCAGTTGTCTCAGCTGCAAGGGCTTTACTTAAATCAAAACCAGCTCACCGCTCTGCCTACGGAAATCGGGCGGCTGTCTAAGCTGCAAACGCTTGACTTAAGAGAAAACCAGCTCACCGCTCTGCCTGCAGAAATCGGGCAGCTGTCTCAGCTGCAAACCCTTTACTTAAATCAAAACCAGCTTACCAGCCTTCCTGCAGAAATCGGTCAGCTATCTCAGATACAAACCCTTTACTTAAATCAAAACCAGCTCACCGCTCTGCCTAAAGGAGTGGGGCAACTGTCTCAACTACGAGTGCTTGACTTAAGCCAAAATCAGCTCACCAGCCTGCCTGCAAACATAGGACGGCTGTCTCGGCTGCGATGGCTTTACTTAAATCAGAACCAGCTCACCAGACTTCCTGCAGAAATCAGGCGGTTGTCTCAGCTTATCAAGCTTGAATTAGCGGACAATCCTTTGAAAAATATCGCCAAAAAATAAGGCAGCGTTTTCAATTATAGAATGAACTTAAATACTTTTTAAATTAGGGTGAGCAAAATGAAATAAAAAACTTTTAGCCATCTTATCTTTAGACAAGTAAGCTGCTTTCCTTTCGGCAACTAAGCAAGTTTAAGCTAACCTACACATTTATAGCGATATGAAGTTTTTTTCTTTTTTTACAGAGTGTTATGGCTGGGAGAACAACTTTTTTGATAGGAGGAAACTGGCATATTGTATTTCATCATTCAGTAGAAGAATTAAAACAAGGCACCAAAAAGAGCCATTTTTCTCAAATAAGGCAAAGAATCAATCTCATACTTTTAGCCACACCAAAATTGCCGCGTCACTTAATCCCCAAAAACCTGTGGCTGCTCCTAAATGCTTGGAAGGTCTCCCCTCTTTCCTTGAATCTATCTGAAAAAAAGCGCTGTTATATCATCTGGGAGTAGTTTTTTGTTGATAAGGATACGAATTCGTTTGACTTGCTTTTTTAATTTTTTTATATTGTTTTTAATAAATAAAAATGCTGAAAAGTTATCACTACCCAAGGAAATAAATGCATCCTATCTCATCAATATCTATTGAAAGCTTGCCCAATGAATTGCTGCTTCCTATCTTAGAGGCTTGCGCAGTTCCTTCCTTATTTAGCGTCTGTAAAAGATGGCATCATCTGCTGGCTACGGAAGTCATGCCCCCTCTTTGTAAGCAAATAAGTAAAGTGCATGTTCCTCAAGGAAATGTTAAGGAGCAGGCTCTTATTGTAGATAGGATTTATAAGCTAAAAGAAAAGCTTGCTGAAGCTGTCTCAACTACGAGTGCTTCACTTAAATCAAAACCAGCTCACCGCTCTGCCTATAAAAATTGGGCAGCTGTCTGAGCTGCAATGGCTTTACTTAAATCAAAACCAGCTCACCAGCCTGCCTGCAGAAATCGGGCAATTGTCTAAGCTGCAAACGCTCTACTTAAATCAAAACCAGCTCACCAGCTTGCCTGCAGAAATCGGGCAATTGTCTCAGCTGCAAGGGCTTTCCTTAAATCAAAACCAGCTTACCAGCCTTCCTGCAGAAATCGAGCAGCTGCCTACGCTTACCAAGCTTGAATTAGCGGAAAATCCTTTAAAAGATATCGCCGAAAAAATAAGGCAGCGTTTTCAATTGTAAAATGGTTGTAAGTACTTTTTAAAAAGGTGAGTTATAAATTTGATTTTTGCAAGGAAGCTGCATAGCGTGAACTATAGCTGCCAGCAAGCCTCCCATCTTATAGAGTAGCTTTATTTTTAATATTTTTAGGGGACTAATTTACTGCGGAAGAAGGCCAGATTCTTGTATTTTCAGTTGTGGAAACGATAGAACCTAAGGTTAGACTTGATAAATAATATCATTCCTTCGAGCAATAGAATCAAGAAGAAGTTTAGGCAAGATCTATTTCCATCTGCTGATATCTACGCATTTGGTCACGTAGCTCTGCAGCTTCTTCAAACTGCATAGTTTTAGCTGCTCGTTTCATAGCTACTTCTAACATTTTTATTTTAGCCCGCACCTCTTCCAAGGTGAGATATTCATGCTGGGATTCGGCAACTTTTAAAGTTTTTTCCTTTTTTTAGACTCTTCCTCTACCTCTTCTACCAAAGGCGAAATTTCCCGATGGACAGTCCGTGGAGTAATCCCATGTTCTGCATTATATTTTTGTTGGATAGCGCGACGTTCTTGGGTAATTCTTAACGCCTCTTGAATCGCTTTGGTCTTTTTGTCAGCATACATAATGACGCGTCCTTCGCTATTACGAGCTGCTCTGCCACAAGTTTGAATTAACGCAGTTTCGCTACGTAGGAAACCTTCTTTATCGGCATCCAATATGCATACTAAGGAAACCTCTGGAATATCTAAACCTTCCCGCAATAAGTTAATCCCGACTAACACATCAAATACTCCAGCTCGTAAATCGCGGATGATCTGCATTCGCTCAATCGTATCAATATCAGAGTGCAAGTATTTAGTGTGTACGCCCAGCTCGTTAAGATATTTACTTAGTTCCTCAGATAGACGTTTAGTCAAAGTGGTAACAAGCACACGGCCGCCCTTGCTCGTATGCTGATGTATCTCTGCTAAGCAATCATCTACTTGCCCCTCTGCCGGCCGCACTTCAATCTCCGGGTCAAGTAAGCCGGTGGGGCGAATCACTTGCTCAATCACTTCGCCGCTAGCCTCAGCAACTTCCCAGGGACTAGGGGTTGCTGAAACATAGATCACCTGATGAATACGCTTATAAGTTTCTTCGAATTGCAAAGGTCTGTTGTCAAAAGCAGAAGGAAGACGAAAGCCAAAGTTGACCAACGTTTCTTTACGCGCACGATCTCCATTACACATGGCACGTAGCTGCGGCACAGTTTGATGAGATTCATCAATGATCATTAGATAATCGTGGGGAAAATAATCGATGAGACATGGAGGCGGATCGCCAGGATTACGCTTACTAAAATGGCGTGAATAATTTTCAATACCCTTACAAAAGCCAATCTCTTTAATCATTTCTAGATCATAGCGTGTACGCTCTACAATCCGTTGATGCTCAATATATTTTTTTTCTTTTTCATAATAGCTGGCACGCTCTTCTAATTCGGCCTTAATCGTTTCAAGAGCATGCAAACGAACTTCTTCGGGAGTGACGTGGTGAGAACTAGGATAAATAGTAATTTTCTCTAGACGATGCCGTACTTTACCTAATAAAGGATCTATCTCGCTAATCTGTTCGATCTCATCCCCAAAAAACTCTATACGTACTGCCCGCTCCTCTTCATAGGCGGGAAAAATATCCAATACATCTCCTCTAACACGAAAAGTAGCCCGCGAAAAGTCCATATCATTGCGTTTGTATTGCATCTCTACCAGATGTAGAAGAATCTCATCACGACGACGCGTTTGACCTGTTTCTAAGGTAAGATTCATTTCGCGATAATACTCAGGTGAACCTAAGCCATAGATGCAAGAAACGGAGGCCACAATGATAACATCGCGCCTTTCTAAAAGAGAGCGTGTAGCACTTAATCGCAATTTATCTATGCGATCATTAATAGCCATATCTTTTTCAATATAAGTATCTGTACGAGCTATATAAGCTTCCGGCTGATAGTAATCATAGTAGGAGACAAAATATTCTACAGCATTATGGGGAAAAAAGGTCTTAAACTCTTGATAAAGCTGTGCTGCTAAAGTTTTATTATGAGCAATAATTAAAGCAGGTCGCTGGGTCTTAGCAATCACATTAGCAATCGTAAATGTTTTACCCGATCCTGTGATGCCTAACAAAACTTGCGTTTTGCGTTCCTGCAGAACGCCTTCACTAAGCTTTTCTATAGCTTGAGGTTGATCTCCACAAGGCTCATAATCAGTCACTAGTTTAAACATAAATAATTGTAGATAGTAAGTTTAAGGAAAAGCCAAGTATAACATTTTTTCTGAATGCCAGAAAGCATATTTTCATTTCTTGCTAAATTTGCTCTAAAACCTGATTTTAAGTTTCAACTGGAGGATAAGAGATAATAGCCCTCTTACATTCCTATTCGAAGAAAGCACTTTAGCTTAAAAAAAATCACTTCATAGGCCATTAAAGATACTAAACGGTAAAGATATTATATTACGAAATTATTTAGTAGAAATCAGCCTCGTCTATCTACAGAGCTAGAGCATAGCTTATC
>NZ_JSDQ01000008.1:0-49882 GCF_000813665.1 Neochlamydia sp. EPS4
TCAAGCTGCGAACCTTGACAATCAGCAGCTCAATATCCTTCCTTAAGATATAGGCTACCTATCTAATCAGACTAAAGCTTAAGTTAAAGGGAAATAGGCAGAAAAGCATGTCCACTGAAAGAAAAAAGCATTTTAGGCTTTAACTGAAAAGGTTTGCGTCTTCAATACCTAGCTCGGCAAAGTAAAGAACTGATCAGGGGCTTTTAAGGCGCTCTTTTAGACAATCATACTCTTAAAAAACTAGGCCCTTCAGTAAGAGAGGCAGCTGAGAAAGACCTAAATTTCTTCTTTAAATTACCGATTTAAAGCTTACAATAACAGAAGATTTTAAGAATATAATGATTGAGAGGCAACTTTCTCACGACGCTCACGAGCTATGCGAGAAATTTTATTCCAATTGCCCATTAATCCCATCGCACTACGCATTTCTTTTACAGTAGCATTAGAAACCTCGATCATTTTCTGAGTCCCTTCATAAATAATCTCTTCGATCAAACCCTTCTCTTCAGCAAAATGTTGGCGTCGCTCTCGTAGAGGCTCTAAGAAAAGGTTTAAAGCTACAGCTAATTTTTCTTTTACTTCTACGTCGCCTACCTTGCCTTCACGATAACGTTTTTTTAAATCTTCAACTTCGCTTTTATCTGGATTGAAAACTTCATGAAAAGTAAAGACAGGATTTCCTTCCACGGTCCCGGGTTGATGAGCATGAATTCTATGGGGATCGGTATACATGCTTTTTACCTTTTTCTCTACGGCCTTTTTATCATCTGACAAAAAGATACAGTTGCCTGCAGATTTGCTCATCTTTCCTTTATTATCAATGCCTACTAAGGTGGGTACATCACTAATAGAAGCTTCAGGCATAGGAAAAACTTCGCCATACAATTGATTAAATCTACGGGCTATGTCTCTTGCCAGCTCAACATGCGCTTCATTATCTTTCCCCACGGGCACTACATGGGCACGGGGCATGAGAATATCGGCAGTTTGTAGAACAGGATATCCTACCAACCCAAAGGGCACGCTCTCGGGATCCATATGAGCATTCCGGGCCATTTCCTTTAAGCTAGGTAAGCCTATCAGACGATTTAGAGAAACCATCATTTCAAAAATAAGATTCATCTCATAAACAGCCGGAGTAGCTGATTGCAGGTAAATAGTCGTTTTAGCAGGATCGATACCACAAGCTAAGTAATCTAAGACCATCTCTTTAAGATGCTCGCGCATCTTTAGAATATCTTCTTTGGTTGGCTTAGTCGTTAACATATGGAGATCTGCGATAATCAGATAACATTCATAGTGCTCTTGATAAGCTACTCGATTTTTTAGTGAACCTACATAATGGCCTAAATGTAAAAGACCTGTCGGACGATCGCCAGTAAGGATTCTTTTCTTAGCACTTTGAGACATACCTATTATCCTTTAAAAATTCATTTCGATTTTTATTAATCCTATTTGATTAGCAAGCTCTACTAAAATGACTAGCAAAGAAAAAATTATGGCCCCTATTAACCCTTCTTTTCCCCCACCCACTTGATAAGAAGAGGGCCATGACAGCCTATAGCGCTTAGACCATGCCATCAGGGGTGGAAATAATCCTAATAAAATCACCACCCCAAAAGCACCGGCATATTCTAAAGCGACCAGAAAGATACGCGGGCCGGATAAAGCAAAAATTAACGGGGGAATAAATGTACAAGCAAATAAAACTGCTTGCCCTTTTATTGTTTTTTCTATCCTTAAGGAATCTTTGAGGCAATCAAAGAGGCTTAAAGAGACTCCTAAGAAGCTGGTGACTATGGCAAAGAAAGAAAAGCAACGGGCCAATAAGGCAAGGTGGGGATTTCCTAAAACTATCGATAGCAGATAGGCACCATTAGAACCATTCTCATAACCATCTTTTAACCCATAGGCTCCTTTTAAAGGAATAATACCCAATGTTAACAGTTCCCAGAGGAGATAAACAATAAAAGGAATCAATCCTCCTACCCAAATAGCTACTTTTACATGGGTAGTATTTCTTTCCAAATAGTGGATCAGGCTAGGAATAATAATATGAAAACCAAAAGAGGTAGCCACGATCGCTACCGAAATTAATAAGTACTTAGGATCCACATGTTTTAATAAACTGATATCTACATAAGGAGCGAGAAATAGAACCATCATCACATAAGCAAGGGCTAGCCCTGCCATCAGTAAACGATTAAGATAATCTACCGAGCGGGTGCCTCGATGTAAAAAGCAGCTGAAAATGATTAATAAACAGACCGTTCCTAACCACATAGGTAAAGAGTAACCTGTTAAAAGTTTTATGCAATCCATAATGATAGGGCCGCTTCCTGCAAGATAAGCTGTAGTTAGAGAATAGAGCAAAAACAGGTAAGCCACCCATCCAATCCATTCGCCTGGACGACCTAGAGTTTGCTTGGCCATAGAAATGATATTTACCTGACTCCCCATCGCCAGGTTAACCTCGACTAGCAAAAGCGCTGTATAGGTCATGTACATCCAAAAAAGCGCGAGGAGAAAAATTGAAGGAAAAAAACCTGCAAAGCCTGTAATCACAGGAAGAGCTAGCATCCCTGCTCCTATAGTTGTTCCGGCTACGAGAAGTATTCCTCCTATAAGCTTATACTGGCTTTTAAACATCTCACTTTTCCATCGTTAAGAGGTTATCGTCTGATATAACTGTAAAATAATAATGCTTACCGAACATAAAATGATCAGCAAAAGGATAGGTTTTCCTCCAGCTATAAATTGAGGTCCTTTAAAGTTTTTATGATAACGCCCTGACCACACCATCAACGCTGGTAAGATGCCAAAGATAATGACAGCTCCAAATCCGCCTGCATAGTTGAGAGCCGTTAGAAATACGCCAGGATGAATAAGAGAGAAAAGATAAGGTGGCAACAGAGCTAGACTACATAAAGCGATTTTCCCACCACTTTTTTTCGGGATTTTAAAACCATCTGCTAAAAAATCGACAAAACTTAAGGCCACTCCCAGAAACGAAGTAACAATAGCAAAAAAAGCAAAAAATTGAGCAATATCCACAACCCATGAAGCACCTACGACTGTTTTTAAAGCTTGGGTAGCCATCTGCCCTTCGCTGCAGGCTACTCTTAAGCTATCTTCACCTTCTAAAGGCACAATACCTAGGATAAGCCTCTGCCATGCTAAATAAATAATTAAAGGAATAAAGCTACCCATTGCCAATGCTATGCATAAGCGTCGGCTATCCCTTCCTAAATACTGGGTTAAACTGGGAACCAAATTGTGAAATCCAAAAGAGACAATCATAGCAGGAATAACAAAAAAAGCTGCTGACCAATCGTGGTGTTTCAAAAGCTTTTCATCTATGTGGGAACTGCCTATACAGACGATTAAAAGATAGGTAAGAATGAGTCCAAACATAAGCAAACGATTAAATTTGTCGACTGTGCCTGTTCCATTATAAATCATAAGACCGAATAGTGCGCTCATGATGAGTCCCCCTACCCACCTGGGAAGATGAATGGCGAAAAACAGATCAAAAAAATCGGCAAATAGCGCGCCACTGCCTGAGACGTAAGCTACCATCAAAGAGTAAAAAAGAAAGAGAAAAACTATCCAACCCACCGCTTTACCCATCTTTCCTAGTGTTCGATCGGCTAAAGATACTACATTAATATCTTCTTTAAACCAAAGGTTAGCCTCTAACAACAATAACCCTGTAGACAACATAAAGATCCAACAGATAATAAACATGATCACTGAAGGCTTAAAACCTGCTTGAGCAGATAAGACAGGCAGGCCTAACATCCCAGCGCCAATACAACAACCGGCCACTAATAAAATAGCACCTAAAATACTCCCTTGAGAAGCAAACGTTTGATTATCCATGTTCTTTCCAAAAAACAAATTAAAAGCTTGGTGATTAATAAAAAGGCAAATAGTTAGAAAAAATTATGCAGGTGGTTATTGTCACCAAAAGAAGGGTAAAAATCTAGAAAAATAAAATAGAATACTCATAAGGTTTAGCGTAGTAAATTTTTAGAATGCTACCACTCTAGTTTTATTATTGAGAAGATAAAAATGAAGATCAAGCCTAGAGAGATATAGAACTCCCTTAAAATTAAAAAGCTTAGAGTTTATACAAAGGAATTTTTAATAGCTAGGAGGCTTTAGGAGACTTTAATAAACTCTTCAAAAATTATAAAGTTTAACGTAAAAAATAGTCCCCTTGCCAGCACCTATATTTAATGCAAATGCTTATTAACAAAATTAGGTAAAAGAGACGCTTCAACTTAAAAAGTAAGCTTTAAATTGGAAATTGTTCGCACTTAATTTTCTGGTTTTCAATCTTTTAAAACACTTTTTTAAGCCCTTTGTTTGAAATGATGCTTTTCCACCCTTCGCTGTTCCTGGCCCATCCGTCCCATGTCATATCCTTCATAATCGACGAACTTAAAGAAACGCTCAAAAGCAGGAAATTTCTCACAAACTTGACGAGCCATACTTTGAGCAATAAAACGATAGGTAGGATGACCTGCAGCAGCAGAACGTAGCTCACACATCCATTGTAGGGCGCGCAAGTTAATCTGAAAATACCATCTTACATTATAAGCCATAGGAACTACATACTGGGCTTCTTCAGGAAATTCCGTGGCGATTGCCTGGTAAGCCTCTTTAGCTTTATGCATGGCCATCATGTAATCTTCTTCGAAAGAAGTCCCTGAAATTTCAGGAGGGATATAGTAGCCATAATCACAGCCTAGCAACTGGCGTTCTTGCGTAAGTAGGCGATGACGGTGGAGGTCACGATAAGCACCAAAATCGGTAATAAATTCGAAAGTAAAATTAGCATGCTCAAGAGCACGAGGAGATTTATGGCGTCGATTTTCACGTGCGTTGCAGCCAGCGTCTAGAATGCGAATTAGCTCTTCTTCTGGTAATCCCAGGCAATGATTCCACAGATCCACTAAACTCTTATTGCTATGCGAAAATAACAAGGCAGCCGCTACTTTAATTACGGCATCCTGGTCATCCCCTATCAGACGAACGCCTGGCTCACTACTTTTCTCAGGATATCCTACATTAAGATTGGCAACCACCTGAAGATCTGTTTGCATAGCTTCAAAAAATCTACAAAAGTTTTCATGGGTCTTGTGGGTAGGTTCAGCTCTACGAACAAAAGAAGGAATTACTTTAGATAATTCATCACCCATTCTTTTCCCAATACCTTGCATTTCAGCTAGATTATTACAATGGAGCTTATGGATCATCTGCTCATAAAAACGTCCATTGCCAAAAATCCCCATATTAGTCAAGGTTCCTGCAGGTAACAAGCCTCTCAAGCAATCTAGTACCTTAGCTCTTAAAGCCGCTGTATAGGCCGTCTTTGAAGCAGTGGGTTGATAAGGAAACTTTTCCTCAAACAATTGAGTTAGAGGCGGGATAAGCTTAGAGTAAGTTTCAAAAAGCATATTGCAAGTGCTTACATAGATATCTCGATAAGCAGAAGTCATCAAGATGGGCTCACGATAAAAAAGGTACTCTCCCTTAACTTTTTGATCAAAATAAATGTAGCGTGTAGATTTCTCCAGAGGAGAACCCCCTATGCGACAGTCTTCAATAAACTTAGCCGATAACATAGAAACATTTTCAATGGCTATGTGAGCTCCTCCTAACTCTCCTATCGAGTCATCTCCATATCCATCCAAAATGCGATCATAGAAATTTTGTGCTTTTTTGATAGCTAAAGACTGGTCGTTATCCTGCTCTGAATGTTCCTTATCTGCTCCGGCAATCGTCAAAAACCCCGATTCTTCTTCATTGGAGATAAATTCTTTAAGTAACAGCGAACGAAGGCCTAAAGTAGAACGAGAGTAGCGTGAAAACAAGGCTCCCTTGATGACTTCCGGAAGATTACGAAGGACAAAAATATGACCACTCGTGTTGGTCACGTAACGTTCCAAAATTTTACGCTGGCTTTCTGTGAATTCTTCATAGTCATCTAATAACATACTTTACCCATGAGTAGATTTTGCTGGATGGCAAAATTATTGTGCAAACCGAATTCTCTTGCAAGATTAACCTGGAGAAACCGCTATAATTAATTAGCAATCATTTAACCTTAAACAGTTTAAGTGCAAAATCCTTTATCAACTGATAAGCTGAAGCTTTTTTTGCTGTCCCTCTAGATGTTTAGCTCCCAAAAAAAGCTGGTGTTCAAAAAAATTGACAAATTCCTGCAACATTCATAACATCCTTTAAAATCTTAAGATATTTTCACAAATCCTTACCTTGCAAGGCATAAAACAATGAAAGGTATTATTTTAGCAGGTGGCAGCGGCACACGTTTGCATCCTCTAACTCTAGGGGTTTCTAAACAGTTACTTCCTGTCTATAACAAACCCATGATCTATTATCCCCTCTCTATTCTCATGTTAGCTCATATCCAAGATATTCTTATCATCACGACGGCTGAAGAACAATTTTTATTTAAAAGGCTCTTGGGTGATGGCTCACAATACGGCTTATCTCTAAGCTATGCTGTACAAGCTAAGCCGAACGGTCTTGCTGAAGCATTTATTATTGGCCAAGACTTCATTGGCAACGATGCTGTCTGCTTAATCTTGGGGGATAATATCTTCTACGGCAACCATCTAGGGCCTTTGCTAGAAAAAGCTTTGTCAAAAACACTTGGCGCTACTCTCTTTGGATATGAAGTCAAATCTCCCGAACGGTATGGAGTGGCGGAAATAAATGAAAAAGGCCTAGTCATCTCTTTAGAAGAAAAGCCTACCCAGCCAAAATCTAATATTGCTGTCACCGGCCTCTATTTCTATGACAATCAAGTGGTAAAAATTGCTCAAACTTTAAAACCCTCTGCAAGAGGCGAATTAGAAATTACGGATATTAATCGTGTCTATATGGAAAAAGGTCAAGTTTCTCTAAATGTCATGGGCAGAGGCTTCGCTTGGCTAGATGCAGGAACCTATGAAAGCTTGATGCAAGCAAGTCAATTTGTACAAGTGATTGAAGAGCGACAGGGCTACTGTATTGCTGCACTTGAGGAAATTGCCTACCATCAAAAATTTATTTCCCTAGAACAACTTTATGCTCGGGGAGAAAAACTAGGTAAAAGCGGATATGGCCAATACCTGCTAGACATTGCTGAAAAGGAAAATAATATTTTAAAGGGTCTGGTATGAAAATAAAAAGAAAGGTTAGTAATATTCTTGTGACAGGAGGTTCAGGTTTTATTGGCTCTGCCTTTATTCGTTATCTTCTTAAAAATGTCCCTCACTTTAAAGGATTATGCCTTAATTTTGATTTATTAACCTATGCGGGTAATCCTCAAAACTTAAAAGAAGTAGAAAACGATCCGCGCTATCTTTTTCATCAAGGTGATATAAAGAATGAAGTCTTTATTGAACATCTGTGCCGAGAATATGCGATTGATACTATCATTCATTTTGCAGCCGAAAGTCATGTCGATCGTAGTATTCATGGGCCTAAAGAGTTTATTGAGACCAATGTACTAGGTACCTTTCACCTTTTAGAAGTTATCCGTAGGCTCCCTCACATCCATTTCCATCATGTTTCTACCGACGAGGTCTATGGATGCTTGGGAAATGAAGGCTTTTTTACAGAATCAACCCCCTATGCACCTAATTCTCCTTATTCTGCTTCAAAAGCTTCTTCCGATCATCTCGTACGTGCTTATGGAAAAACTTACCACTTATCTACTTGCATCTCTAATTGCAGCAATAATTACGGCCCTTATCATTTCCCTGAAAAACTTATTCCTCTGACCATCATTAATTGTCTAAGAAAAAAACTTATACCTGTTTATGGGCAAGGTACTAACGTACGTGACTGGTTGTATGTGGAAGATCATGCCAAAGCGCTGTGGATGTTACTGGAAAAAGGAAATTCAGGAGAAACTTACAATATCGGAGGTGAAGAAGAGTGGCGCAACATTGATCTCATCCATGAAATCATCAAAATTTTTGCCGAGATCAAGCAGGTTAATAAAGAGCCTTATATTGAACTCATTGAATACGTGCAAGATCGCCCAGGGCATGACTTCCGTTATGCCATTGATTGCTCCAAAATTAAGAAAGAAATCGGCTGGCATCCTGATCACAACTTCTCTCAAGGCATTAAGGAAACTATCCTATGGTACATCAATCATCCTCTGTGGATTGAAAATGTTCAATCGGGCGCTTATCTAAAATGGATAGAGACCAACTACGCAAGTCGTTCTTAAGACAATTCTTTGCCCAGCACAAGAATTGGAAAAAAGGACGCCTTTAGAATTTATGCTATTCTTCCTGATTAAGACAGCTTAAGAGAAATCTTAAACACACTTTCAAATTGGGAATAGAGTAACGCTCACATGCTAATGAAGCTTAAAGCCAGGTATAGGTGAGAGACCAATTCAATTTATTCGCCTCAAGCCTATAGGTTATAAGTTCGCTTGCGGTGAGATTATCATCCTGCAAATAGGACATCTATCCACATGAGGATGACGAGCCGAACAGTATTCACGTGCAAAATAGATGATTTGTAGATGTAACTTATTCCAAGTCTCTTGTGGGAAGAGGAGTTTAAGGTCTTTCTCTACTGCTGCAACTGTTTTTCCTTTACTTAGCCCCCAGCGTAGGGCGCATCGATAGATATGAGTATCTACTGGAAAAGCAGGTTTGCCAAAAGATTGACTTAAGACCACAGATGCAGATTTATGGCCAATGCCTGGCAGGGCTTCTAATTCTTCAAAAGTATCAGGCACCTTGCCTTGATATTTTTCTGCAAGAATTTCTGAGAGGCGATGGATAGCAGCAGCTTTGCGTGCAGAAAGCCCACAAGGACGGACAATCTTCTGAATATCTTCTATGTCTAACTGGGCCATCTTCTCGGGCGTATCAGCTTTAGCAAAAAGCTTAGGGGTCACTTGATTAACGCATTTATCGGTACATTGAGCAGACAATAGCACAGCTACGAGGAGAGTATAAGGATCTTTATGTAAAAGAGGAATAGGAGGATTAGGATAAAGCTTGTTTAGTATTGTAAAAATTTTGGCTGCTTTTTCTTTTCTATTCATCTAATCATTTACCGATGCAAAATGTCGAAAATATGGCGGATAATATATCTTCCGAAATGTTTGTTCCAATAATTTTCCCCAGTTCAGCTAAGCATTGCCGCATGTCCATCGATAAAAACTCTGGAGAGATATTCCCCTTTAAACCTGATAGAACATTTTGGCCTGCTTGAATAGAGAGCTGTAGGGCTTCTCGATGGCGGACATTAGTGATCAATACCTCCTCTTTAGAAGGAGGTCCTTCTTTCCAAATGACAGAGTCGATCACCTGCCGTAACCGATCGAGTCCTATTTTTTGTTTTGCCGATAAGGGCACTACATAGGGTAGATGAGCGATAACAGGTAAAGATACATGTGGCAAATCGATCTTATTCCATATCACAATCGTCTTAGCAGCAGGGACTTCCTTAAGCAAAAAGTGATCCTGCTCCTCGATCCCTTTGGTAGCATCTAACACAAGAAGAATAAGATCAGCTTGCCCCATAGCTTCTTTGGAGCGGCGAATGCCCTCTTGCTCAACTAGCTCATCTGTCACCCGGATCCCGGCTGTATCTAGCAGGCGCAAATTAAGCCCATTTAAACGTATTTCATCTTCGACAATATCACGTGTTGTTCCAGGAAAATGAGAAACAATCGCACGCTCTTTATCGAGGAGTGCATTCATTAAAGAAGATTTGCCTACATTGGGACAACCTACCAAACAAAGTGAAATTCCTTCCTGTAATATTTTTCCATCGCTAAACGTGTTAAAAAGAGATTGCATATCTATAAGAATAGCCTCCAAATCCTGGCAAATCTCTTCTAGCGTAGTAAATTCAAGCCCTTCATCGGGAAAATCTACCCAGGCCTCTAAAATAGCAGCGATCAAGGTGAGACGTTCTTGAAAGCCTAATACTTTCGCGGATAAGGAGCCTTTTAGCTGGTTTTCTGCAGCTTGGAGGGCATATTCATTCCTAGCACCAATCAAAGATTGTACTGCCTCAGCTTGCGCCAGATCTAGCTTACCATTCATAAATGCTTTAAAAGTAAATTCACCTGGGCGGGCGGCTCTTGCACCTGCTTTCAATATAACTTCTAATACATGGCGGGTAATCAAGCTACCCCCATGACATTGCACTTCCACAGTATCTTCCCCGGTGTAAGAGCGGCGTCCACGCATGACCAAGAGCAACACATCATCGATAGGTTGATTATTAAAGTCGCGTATTTGGCCATAATGAGCAGTATGGGACTTATAGCTATGCACAGGGCCGGAAAAAACTTTTTTTGCTACGTCAAAAGCTTGATTGCCCGATATCCGGACAATCGCCACGCCTCCTTCTCCCGGGGGGGTGGCTATAGCAGCAATTGTCTCGCCAGGTACATAAGGTTGATGTATAAAATCCATAGATAAAAAAAATTGTAAATTACTGAAAAATAATACAATATGCAAAGCTTTAAATCAAGAAAGCAACCCCTACCTTTCAAATAATTTTCTTGAAAGCTAGCTTATTTTGTGATATTTTGTCCGCATGCATGCAAAAATAGATTTTTTTTGCTAACTTTTTACCCTTTTTCTCCTATCTTTAGAGGGATTCTTTCATTTTTTACTATTTTTTTCTAATAAGCTATTAACTAATAAAATCGAGAATTTAATGGACCTTTACATAATGCCAAGTTTAGAAAGGACCAATCAAATTTTCACCTTGTATGTTGTATTTCCATTTATCATACTCTTAGGCCTCTATTTCACCATAAAACTTCGTGGCTTTCAAATTGCTAGGCTCAAAAACAGCTTTAGTTATCTACTTAAACAACAACAAAACGCACAGGGAAATATTAGTTATTTTGAAGCCATTTCTACCGTATTGGCAGGAAATTTTGGCACCGGCAATATCTCCGGTATGGCTATAGCCCTCTCAACAGGTGGGCCGGGTGCTTTGATATGGATGTGGATCATTGCTTTTTTTGGCTCAGCAATCCAATATTCAAGCTGCATTTTAGGAGTCAAATATCGTCAGAAAGATGAAGGTGGAGAGTATGTAAGCGGCCCTATGTACTATCTAAGTAAAGGGCTTGGCTTAAACAGCCTAGCTAAAATATTTTGTATTTTCACTATATTTGCTGCCTTAGCAGTAGGTAATTTTGCTCAGATCAATTCCATGACGCTTCCTATCCAAAAGATGGGCTTTCCCCCTTTATTGTGTGGCTTTATATTTGCTTTCTTTATTGGACTCGTCTTATTAGGCGGCATTCAAAGAATTGCACGTTTTGCCTCCATCATCGTGCCCTTAAAAGCTTTTCTATACCTTGCTTTTACTTTGATTATCCTCTATTTAAATCGTGAGAAAGTCTTGCCTGCTTTGCAATTAATGTTTACCTCCGCTTTCAACTTTCAAGCAGCAGCGGGGGGCATCATAGGAAGTAGCACCTTAAAAGCCATCACGACTGGCTTTAACCGAGCTATTTTTGCTACAGATGCAGGCACCGGAATTGTACCCATTTTACAAGCAAGCGCACGTACCGAACATCCTGTAATCGATGGGCTTGTGTCTCTTGTTGCTCCTTGTATGGTTTTGATTGTATGTACGATGACAGGCCTTGTTTTATTGGTTACGGGTGCTTGGCAGCACGGTGATTTACAAAGCACTAATATGGTCACTTATGCTTTTCGTATAGGCCTGGGACATCAAATCGGTGAATATGTGGTCATCATTGCCCTTATTATGTTTGGGTTTACTACTATTCTTGCCTGGGCTTATTGTGCCACGCAAGCGATCACTTATCTAGGAGGGCAGCGTTTTGCACGCCCCTTTACCTATCTTTATATTTTACTGATTCCCTTAGGAACTTTGATTCAGATAAATTTAGTATGGGGCCTTGCTGACCTCTGTATTACTTGTATGCTAATTGTTAATCTGATAGGCATCACAGGTCTTGCTCATGAAGTGATTATCGATAGTCGGGCCTATTTTAGGGGTGATAAATTAAAGACTTAAAAACGCTATAGGCAAAGAAAAAGCTTAATTAAGTTTAAAAATATGTTAAAAAAATTGAAGAAAGGGTTCAGGTGAATTGAAAGAGGCTAATTTGTTGAAGTTTTTACAATTTAAGAAGGAATTCTTAAAGGTGTGCCAGGCTTCAGAGTATCTGTTTTAAGTTTATTGTAGTTGCGCAAAACCTCAATATCGACCTTAAAGCGCCGAGAAATTTTCCATAGAGAATCGCCTTCTTGAACAATATATAAACGATCTGAAGGAAAAGAAGTAGGTGACTTAGAAGCTTTAGGTGCTAACGTTTGACTAGCAGGCTTTTTAGGAGAAGAATTAAATGGGGTTGGAGGTGGAGGTGATAGAGGGACAAGAGGCTTAGAGGGATTTTCTCTGATGATGGGCTTTTTAAGAGATACTTCTGCGGAAGAAGCCCCTAATATAAAGCGTTTCATAGCACCATGAGGTAAATTGTTTTCAGGAATCAGCTCTCCTGCATACTGGTATAACTTAGCTCCTGCAGCTTTCCATACATTATCACTGCGCGGCCTGTCCAGCAGGTCTAAAGCATACTTTTCACTTTCAGAAGTTTTATCTTCTAATAGGGCTAGTAAAGCTACTACATGATAATCATCAAGTTTATTCAAAGCAAACTCCCCATCGACTTTCAAGAGTAGATAAGCCGCATGTTTGGACTGACCATCCACATATTCTAATAAAAAATGTTGCCTTCTAGCATCTGAAAGATCTTGGACAATTTTTTGTTGCTCAGCAAAGCCTGATAGCATGCCCCATGTACCGTCCAAAAGCATATTTTGCAGCTCTATTTTACTTACTGGCATTTCAGCTCGATTAAAAAGCCATTCTACAGCAAGAAATTCTGCGGTCATAAAAAACGCATCGGATAAACTAGCATCCTCCCGCTCTTTAAATTTTTTAAGCTGCAAAAACAGTCCTTTGCTAGTTAAAGGCCATCTTTCAGTGTTAGCAAATTGGATAACCGCTTGAAAATTTTCGTCCGATAATCCTGGATAAACGGTAATCATAGCGGGTTGCCCACTTTTAAGCTGACCATATATAATAGAACGTTGCTGCGCCAAAGGTGGATGGCCTAATAAGGCACGCGATAAGTCGAAATGATGAAATGCAACCAAGCAGGCTAGAGCAATATCCCGCTGCGTATAACCATTTTCTATCAGCTGATGATTTGAAAGCCTAGCTACCAATTCATCGAAAGATAATGAACGAAAATAATGGATTAATTCAATATTTCCCTTTGTACTAGCTAAAGGAACTTGTTGCTCTTGTTTTAATGCAGGCTTTTGCTCAAAATAAAGGGGTGGCGGAGCATCTTTAATAAACCAATAAAAGAAGAGAGAAAGAAGAATAATATTTAAAGCTCCACTAGCGGTTAAAACTAGGATAAGCCTACGTATATATTTTAAATGAAGATTATCTAGATTCATTGCAATCGTGACTCAAGGGAAAGAATTTCTTGCAGCAGGCTTTTGGGCAATCGGTCACCAAACATTCTGAAGTAAGCTTTAGTTTCGTGCACCTCTTTTTTCCATTGTTCTTTATCTATATAAAAAAGGTTAGCTAGGGCATCTTCTGTAATAGGCAAATTACTTAAGTCAAGAGCTTTAGGACCAGGAATATAGCCTAAAGGTGATTCAATTGCATTGTTTATCCCAGTGCAACGTTCAAAAATCCATTTCAACACACGAATATTTTCGCCATATCCGGGCCAAAGCCACTCGCCCTTCTCTCCTTTTCTAAACCAATTGACGTAAAAAATTTTTGGTAATTTTTCAGGATGAGTCTGCTTTTCCATAGATAGCCAATGAGCAAAATAGTCCCCCATGTTATAGCCACAAAATGGCAGCATAGCAAAGGGATCGCGCCGTAGCTTACCTACCGTTCCTCTAGCAGCGGCAGTCATCTCAGAAGAGACACTAGCACCAAAAAAAACACCATGCTGCCAGCTAAAAGATTCCAAACATAGAGGCTGTAGAGAGGAACGCCTGCCCCCAAATACAATGGCGGAAATGGGCACTCCTTTTGGATCTTGCCAAGCTGGGTCTATAGCTGGACATTGAGAAGCTGAAACTGTAAAACGAGAGTTTGGATGCGCAGCTGGAGCTTTAGAGGTAGGAGTCCAATCCTGACCTAACCAATCCTTCAAATGCTTAGGTGTCTGTTCTGTCATCCCTTCCCACCACACATCGCCCTCATCTGTCAAGGCCACGTTTGTAAAAATGCTATTGCGTTCAATGCTCCGCATAGCCTGGCAATTAGATTTCATGGAGGTACCTGGTGCCACGCCAAAAAAGCCTGCTTCCGGATTGATAGCATATAAACGTCCATCAGCGCCAAATTTCATCCAGGCAATATCATCACCAATGGCTTCCACCTTCCAGCCGGGAAGGGTAGAGGTCAACATGGCTAAATTTGTTTTACCACAAGCACTAGGAAAAGCCGCGGCTATATATTTTTTCTCTCCGTAAGGGTTAGTAAGCCCCAAGATAAGCATGTGTTCTGCTAGCCACCCTTCATCCCTTGCCATGACTGAAGCAATACGCAAAGCAAAACATTTTTTACCTAAAAGAGCATTCCCTCCGTAACCACTTCCAAAAGACCAAATGGTACGCTCTTCAGGAAAATGTACAATATACCGATGATCAGGATTACAAGGCCAATAGGTGTCTTTCTCCCCATCAGCCAAAGGCTTTCCTACAGAATGTATACAGGGAACAAAAGAGCCAGTCTCCCCTAACACATCCAACACTTTTTGGCCCATACGAGTCATATGATGCATACTGACGACGACATAGGGCGAGTCTGTAAGCTCTACTCCTATATGAGAAATATCAGATTCTAAAGGACCCATGCTATAAGGAATAACATACATGGAACGTCCTCGCATACATCCTTTAAAAAGAGCTTTCAAAGTTTTTTTCATATCCTGAGGATCGCGCCAATTATTGGTAGGCCCAGCATCTTCCTTATTTTTTGAACAAATAAAAGTACTTTCTTCTACACGCGCGACATCGCGTGGGTCGGAACGGCAAAGAAAGCTATGGGGACGCTTACTAGGATTAAGTTGAAGAAAAGAGCCAGCTTTTAGCATTTGCTCACACAGCTGGTCATATTCAGCTAAAGAACCATCGCATAAAATGAGGCGATCAGGTTGCGTTAATTGCCGCATCTCTTCAATCCATTCGTTAAGACGCGGATTTTTTATTTCCATATTACCAACCTTTAAGCACCCTTATTCTCCTCTAGCCAAGCCTAAAAAATTCAATAGGTATCACCCAAGCAGAGTCCTGATTTATTTTTTATCTAAACAAGCTTAATAAGTAAGGTAGGAGAAAATGAAAAATATGAATACTCACCCAGCACTATTGCTTGATAACCATTGATCTCATCTTTAGAATTCTTTTAAAAGCAGCTAAGAATTTTTATAAATATTGGGTCACTGGGGATCTTAAAATTAGCTGGGTTAGCTTTAAACTCTGTCTGCTAATGCTTACCTATTTACCTATCATTTACAATTGTTTACGTCTTTTGAATTTATCCAGATATTCTAGCGCTTTTCCTGTGCCCAAACATACGGCAAGTAAAGGATTTTGAGCGATGATAACCGGTAAGCCTGTCTCTTTGATCAAAGCTTTGTCAATGCCTTTAATCAAAGCCCCTCCTCCCGCTAAAACCATTCCCCTTTCCACCAAATCGGCCGCTAATTCAGGAGGACATTTTTCTAACGTTAGCTTAACGCTCTCAATAATTTGTTGAATAGGTTCAGCTAAGCATTCTCTAATTTCTACAGAATTAATTCTTTTGGTTACAGGTAGTCCTGCCACCTGATCTCGTCCACGAACCTCCATTTCTAGCTCGTTACCTCCCAAGGGATAAGCTGACCCAATGGTCATCTTAATTTCTTCTGCAGTCCTAGGACCGATCATCAAATTGTAAGTACGGCGCATATAATTGACAATGCACTCGTCAAACTCATCGCCTGCAATCCTTAAAGAACGGGATTCTACAATTCCCCCTAAAGAGATAATAGCAATTTCTGTTGTCCCTCCTCCAATGTCAATAATCATATTGGCAGAGGCTTCATGGACAGGCAAATCGACTCCAATGGCTGCAGCCATAGGCTCCTCTATAAGGATGACCTCTTGAGCACCAGCATGCAAAGCAGAGTCCTCTACTGCACGCTTTTCTACTCCTGTAATGCCTGAAGGAACAGCGATAAGAATTTTAGGTCGAAATAAGCTACGTGAAGGTGTCACACGTTTAATTAAAGCTTTAAGCATACCTTCGGCGATTTCAAAATCCGCGATCACCCCGTCTTTCATCGGCCTGACGGCATGTATCTTACGAGGAGTCTTGCCTAGCATCGCTTTTGCTTTTTGGCCGACAGCCAAAACTTCATTAGTAGTAGAATCAACAGCCACAACGGAAGGCTCTGCTAAAACGATTCCTTTTCCTCTAACAAAAACTAACGTGTTAGCAGTTCCAAGATCAATGCCAATATCATTTGAGAAGACGCCACGAAACTTAGTAAGCTGCCCAAAAGCAGAACGGGCCATTTTACTAAAGTTATCTTTAATTCCTAATTGATTTTTCTTACTCATGTGGCCTCTATTGTACCTTTTATGTTTGCAACAACTCCAACACCTCTTCCCAAGTCAATTTCGAGATAGCTTCGTCATCTGAGCTTACGACTTTTTTCACAAGACCTTTTTTACGATTCTGCAGCTCCATGATTTTTTCTTCGATTGTATTGAGTGTCACCAATTTATATGCTGAAACGGCATTTTTTTGCCCAATTCTATGCACGCGATCTGTTGCCTGATTTTCTACGGCCGGGTTCCACCACATATCATAATGAATGACGGTATCAGCTCCGACAAGATTTAGCCCTGTACCCCCGGCCTTTAAAGACACTAGAAAAACAGGGATATTTTGATCCTCATTAAATTTTTTTACAATATTTAAACGATTTTTACTAGCTCCATCTAGATATTCAAAAGGAATACCTTGCCTTTGTAAATCTTCACGCATGATATTAAGCATGCGCGTATATTGGCTGAAAATAACAGTTTTATGCTTTCCCTCTATAAGGGTTTGCAGCAACTCCATCAACATATCGTATTTAGAAGAATCCCCCACTTCTGCTTTGTCTTTGGCAAAGATTGCTGGATGGCAGCAAATCTGTTTCAAACGAGTCAGTGTGGCTAGCACATGAATCTGAATTTTTTCAAAGCCTTCCCGCTTGACTAGCTTAGAGAGTTCTTCCCTTGCCGAGGCGGCATAAGAATGATAAAGCTCGCGCTGAGTTTCAGAAAGATGGCAATGGTAGACAATTTCAGAAACAGGCGGTAGTTCGGAAAGAACGTCTTGTTTCATGCGCCGTAAAATGAAAGGAGAAACTTTCTGGCGTAAAATTTCCAGTTGGGAGCCGGCAGGCTGGGAAGGATGCCGAATATATTTTTCCACAAACCTTTCATAACTGCTGAGCAAGCCAGGCATTAAAAAGTCAAACAAGCTCCATAGCTCATCTAATGAATTTTCTATAGGCGTACCTGTTAAGATTAGACGATGAGCGGCTTGTATCATTTTTACCGATTTGGCATTGCGGGTTCCACGATTCTTAATATGCTGGGCCTCATCTAGAATGCAATAACCGAACTTAATAGTAATATAGAAATCTACATCTTTTTGTAAAAGGCTATAAGAGGTAATAATGACATCGAAGTCGCGAATGGAGGTTAATAACTTTTTACGTTGAGTGGGAGTGCCGTCTACAGCTAATACTTTAAGCTGAGGGTTAAACTTACCAATCTCTTCTTTCCAGTTATAAACCAAAGAAGTAGGGCAAACAACAAGAGAAATAGCTTTAGGATGCTCAAGTTTATGCTGCGTAATTGCAATAATGGATTGCAAAGTTTTTCCCAGACCCATGTCATCAGCTAAGATACCGTTCAAATGCATGTCACGTAAACGGTTAAGCCAGCTCACACCTTCATTTTGATAGGATCTCAGAGAGGCTTGAATATTTTTAGGAATAACACTTGTGCAAGGAACAGCCATTCCTAACATCTGCTCTTGAATAAGTTTTAGCTTAGGGCTCATGGTAATATCTAGAGGTAAACCTTGGTAAGCCTTGACATCGATGCTTGATAAACTCCACAAAGGACAAACCTGCACATGGTCTGCTAGCTGTTTAACCCCTATATCATCTAGTAATTGGATAATTGGCGCCAATTTATCAAGCTCTAAAACGAGAATTTTATGCGATTTAGAAGCTGAATCTTTCTTTTTCGTGCTCTTTTTTCGTGCTAACTCTACAAAAGCGCGCTTTGTTGATAAACATTCCCATAACATATCTAAGGTAAAGCCGTTTAAATACCCATTCACCTTAATGTGCACTTCATACTGGTCAATACGATCGGTTTCTTTAAGGTGAATTTTGAATTTAGTCTCTTCATAGATAAATTGATCTAAAAGATTTTCAGGGCAATTAAATTTAATACGATCTTGATTATGAGGGATAATATCGGTCATAAATTCAATAATTTTTTTATCTGTTTTGGCAATAAAAAAACCAGTCGAAGGATCGTAAATAAAATCTTGGAACAGTTCACGTAAGATTTTTTGCTCTTCTGTCAAATTACGTGCTAAAATTCCTTCTGTTGTTACAAAGGGCAAGATGTGATTAGGATTAATTTGCGAAGGAGCCGCAGGTACAACAATATCATCATAAATAAACTGTAGCGCGGCTTCTAGCTCACCATTTAAATAATTTATATCGCAAATAGCACGTAGCTTACCCACAAAGGGTAAGGTCACAAAGCGATCGATAATCTCACGATTATAAATATCTGCATAGCGCATAAGCTCAGGTAAAGAATTTTCTACGAAAGTTCCAAAAAGAGCTTCAGGGATGGTTACATCACGGATAGCTGGTAGATTACGGAGATGTTTGCGTCGAATGCGTGGCTGGAATCTATAATAATTGTTCTGATACAACAAGCCAGGCTTGGCACATTCAAAGAGGCGCACTTCTGGTAAAGTTACCCTCTGATCCTCGTCAATCATCAAAGTTGGATTAACCAGGATTTTAGGGCTATCTGCTTTTATATATTCTAATTCAAAACGCAGCTTCCCAAGCTGGCCTGAATAGCGTAAGGGCTCCTCCATAGTCCCACAATAAAAACAAGGCAACAAGGGATGTTCAGCCTCCGTTTCATAAGAGGTGTTTAAAGCTTTAGGGCGAGCAATAGCTCCCTCATAAGCCTGAGCAAGAAGATTTCCAAAGGCTTCTAAATCAATGTGGATAAGGCGTAAATTGCGATCTTCTTTTACTTCAGGGAAACGTGCAAAATTCATCAGCATTTTAAGAGTTTGGGCACTATCCTCATCAAAGGATTGCAAAGTGAAATAATAACGTTTATTTCCAATGTAAAAAGGCTCTTGATAACATAAAGAATCCAAGAACTCTCGAGCATTAGCGATATTTAAAGGCTTAGAACGAAAAGGCAATCTTAAAGCTAGCTGCACTTCCACATAAGATTGCGGGGAAGTAGGGGCTATATTTGAGAAGATGATAGCCAATTCTGCTTTATCTTGTATTAGCTCTTCTTCGGGAAGGAAAAAAGGAGATTTCCCTAAAACATCCGATGCCCCTACATATTCTATAAGCAGCTCTTTTTGCTGTTTTTTGTTGCGACGCACGGTTTCCTTAGTTTCCGCTTCCTTAAAGGTTTCTCGTAGGGTCTCCTTTTCAGATTCATCAATAGCTGGATTTTTGCCTAGATCAGTCTCTTTAGAGTATTTTACAATGGTTTCATCTAAATGCGCTTCTAAATAAAACAGAACAGCAGATAAATGCTGACAATCATACTGATGAGGGCAATCGCAATCAGAATCCATGGTTGTGGATTCACGCCTATCAATTTCTATTTCACAATTGTAAGTTTTTTCAAAGGCTCCCTGTACTTTACAACTCAAACGGACACGTTGAGCGTCTAAAGTGACAATCTTTGCCGACGAAACTGTCCCTTTTTCATAGAGAGCTTTTCCATCTTTTAATAAAGCTGACGAGTAATCTTGCTTAAGCTTTCGAAAGTTTAGCATGTTATATTCTTAAAAATTTATTTTTTATGAAGGGTAAGAGCTACTGTCCACATCGGCGCAGTATATAAAGTTAAGATCATGTTGTCAAAACAAACTAAAATTCGTAAATAAATTCAAGTATTATTATATTTTTTCTCTCTTTAACCTCTGAACTTTTAAGAAAAATTAGGGACGAAAGAGGTGTAGCATTCCCTATTCTTTGACTTATCTTTCTTATAATCTATATTTATCCCTTTTAACTTGAATCCTCCTTCCTATTGTTTTTTAGCTATTTAAAGTCTTTTTCTCTCTCGCCTTTAAAGCTTTAGTTGCCAATTTTTATAAACGTGTCTAGCATTTTTTTCTTTTGCCGCCTCCTTCTTTAAAAATTTTTTAGCTTTATTTTTTCTAAGGGACCATCCCACTTAAAATCCCTCATCCACATAAACTACGCTAAGCTTACCGAGAATTGCTCTATTCCTTGGCCTCTTGCCTTAACTTTATGAGATAACCCCTATTTTTTCTTTTTATTTTTACGAAAATAAAAAAGCACCTTGCTTTCTGGCAGCCAAGCAAAGCATTCTGTATGAATGCAATAGGAAGGATCTACTGTTAATCCTTTTTAAAACTACACAGCCTCTGGAGAGGTTAAATAACACTTTTTGCGACTCGATCAAAATCTTTTTCTTCAAGAGACTTTAAACTTTAAAAAGGCCCTCGGCATACAACCTTTAGCGACCTCTCTTTTTTCCTTGTTAGAAAAGCTTTATATTTTTATACTTCTACTTCTGCGCTTAAAAATCGTGCGGGTGTAGCTCAGGGGTAGAGCATCACGTTGCCAACGTGAGTGTCGTGAGTTCAAATCTCATCACCCGCTATTGATAAACTTTTTAGGCATAGGAAATAGACTGCGGGTGTAGCTCAGGGGTAGAGCATCACGTTGCCAACGTGAGTGTCGTGAGTTCAAATCTCATCACCCGCTACTTTAGCAATATCTTCTTATATTTCCGTTTATGATAATTTAAAATTTTGATTCTTTAGGATAAGTAGTTTTTTTCTATCTTCCTCTCCATCTTTTATTATGAGGTATTTTTGTGTCAGATCAACAAAACGAATATAAAAATGATAACCTTCATGTTATCTTTTCACGTGCACCAGGATGTAAAATAAAACTCGAGATTACTGTCTCTCCTCTGGCAACTCAGGCGGCCTACAAAAAAGCGATTAAAAATGTTAATAAAGAAGTGACCTTGCCTGGCTTCCGTAAAGGAAAGGCTCCTGAAAATTTCGTCGTGCAAAATTACAAAGCTCCTGTCCACCAAGAATGGAATGATCTTCTTGTCAACACTGCTTTCCAAGAAGCTCTTGAACTTACCCAAGCTTACCCTTTTAGTAGAGATACCATCCAACGCCCACAAATTAAAGAAATTTCTCTCGAAAAAGGGGCCCACTTAGTCATCGAATATGAAGCGGAACCACGCGTACCAAAAGTCAAGCCGGATGAACTGACCGTTAAAAAAGCTCAAAAGAAACCTATTAGCCCTGCCCAGATCGAAGAAATTCTGCAGCAAATCCAACTTTCTCATGCGACTTGGGAAGATAGAGCGGATCATCCTATTATTGAAGGGGATTACGTTAACTTAACTATCGAAAATATGGATGAAGGTTTTGAAATTTGTAAAGACTCCCGCTTTCAGGTAGAAAAGGGCAAGCTAGGAGCTTGGTTATACAATCTTCTTATTGGCAAAAATGTTAACGATGTTGTAGAGGGCATGAGTGAGCAAGACTCTACCCATGCAGAGACTTGTGAAGATCCTACACATGATCATTCTGAGCATGCAAATTTCAAGCCTACCCGTTGCAAAATTACCATCACTGCTCATCAACAAGCGCTTCTTCCTGAGGTCAATGACGAACTAGCTGCCAAAGCCGGTGCTCCTACCGTAGAAGAATTAAAGGCCCGTATTGAAAAAAACTTGGAAAAGCGTGCAGATGAGTATGCCCAGATGGAGCAACGGCGCCAAATTGAAAAACAGCTAGCAGAAAAATATCCGTTTGATATTCCCTATTCATTAACAAAAGAAGATAAAGAATTGCAAATCATGCAAGCGCTTAAAGAACTTCGGGCAGCAAACTTAAGCCCCGAAGAGTTTGAAAAAAAATCTGAGGAAGCTAAGCAGAAGATCACTCAAAACATTGAAAATGCTTATCGCCTATTTTATCTTCTACGCGAGATAGCAGACGATCACCAAATAGAGGTTTCTCAAGAAGAAATCATGCAAGAATTTATGAAACAAATGGTCAGCCAAGAGACTGCTCTTATTGACGAATCGATGAAACCAGAAGATATACGAGCAAGACTGCATAGTTTTTTAATCACTCAAAAAACTAAGGACCTTCTTGCCCAGCAAGCGCAGACTATAGATTAATACTTGACTTGCTGAATATTTCATCTTATAAGTTTGAAGAAGCTACAAGAAATAAGGATTATTATGAATGAAGAAAGACCAAAAAACTCACTGACCCCTTATGTGATTGAAGATACTGGGCGCGGCGAGCGATCGATGGATATTTTTTCCCGCTTACTTAAAGACCGCATCGTTTTTATTGGAACCGATATCACTGATCATGTGGCCAATGTAGTTGTAGCTCAACTTCTATTTTTAAGGATGGAAGATCCTAAAAAAGATGTCAATCTTTACATCAACTCTATGGGTGGCTACATTACTGCTGGTTTAGCTATCTACGATGTCCTACAATGGATGGGCTGCCGCATCAATACTTACTGTATAGGCCAAGCATCTTCCATGGGAGCTCTTTTACTAGCTGCAGGCACAAAAGGCCATCGCTATGCCTTACCTAATAGCCGGATTATGATTCACCAACCTATTGGGGGTGTCGGCGGGTCTTCTGCTGATATTGCCTTGCAAGCGAAAGAGATTCTTTATTTAAAAAAGCGCATTCATGAAATTATGGCTGAAGCTACAGGACAAAATGTAGAAAGAATTGCTCAAGATTCGGAAAGAGATTTTTATATGAGTCCTCTTGAAGCAAAAGAGTATGGCTTAATTGATGAAGTTGTTACACCTAAAAAATAATTTATTTAAAGGTCAAGATGTCAAAAAAACCTACGCCTCTTAAAGAAGTAGTTGCCTGTTCTTTCTGTGGTCGTTCAGAAGAAGCTGTGGAAAAGCTTATTTCAGGACCTAACGTATATATTTGTGATAAATGTGTTCGCCTCTGTGCAGGAATTGTAGATAAAAAAAAGACACCTAATCATGAGCTAAAGCTATTAAAACCTAAAGAAATTAAAGAGCGTCTGGATGAATACATTATTGGCCAGGAAAGTGCCAAGCGAACAATTTCTGTTGCCGTCTACAATCATTACAAGCGTTTGCAAGCGCTAAATAAAAATAAAGAGGATGGGGAAAATAAAATTGATTTTAGCAAATCTAACGTGCTTCTTTTTGGTCCTACCGGCTCTGGAAAAACATTAATAGCTAAAACATTAGCAACCATCCTCGATGTGCCTTTTACTATTGCTGATGCTACGACTCTTACCGAAGCTGGCTATGTGGGAGAAGATGTTGAAAATATCATCCTGCGTCTATTACAAGCGGCTGATTATGATGTAGCCAAAGCTGAGCAGGGAATTATCTATGTGGATGAAATTGATAAGATTAATCGTACCACCGCTAATGTCTCTATCACTCGAGATGTTTCTGGTGAAGGCGTTCAACAAGCTCTTCTAAAAATAGTTGAAGGCACTATAGCTAATGTGCCTCCCAAAGGAGGACGTAAGCACCCTAACCAAGAATATATAAAAGTTAACACCGAAAATATTCTATTTATTGTAGGAGGAGCTTTCGTTAACTTGGAGAAAATGGTAGCTAAGCGTTTGGGAAGAAGTACGATTGGATTTACTAATGAATCCAAAGAAAGTATTGATCCTAATCAAAAGAGTATGCTCCTATCGAAAGCAGAACCTGAAGATTTTGTTCAATTTGGGATGATTCCTGAGTTTATCGGTCGCTTTAACAGTATCGCCAACTGTAATGAACTTAAGCTAGAAGATCTAAAAGATATTTTAATTAAGCCTAAAAATGCTGTAGCCAAGCAATTTGCGGCTATGTTTGAACTTGAAGGAGTAAAGCTTACCTTTACCGACGAAGCTCTCCATGCCATTGCTCATAAAGCAATGGAAGCTGGCACAGGCGCAAGAGCCTTACGGATGATTTTGGAAAGCAGCATGAAAGAGCTAATGTATGAAGTGCCCTCTGACAGTACCATCGAAGAAATCATTATCGATAAAGAAACCATCACCGATTTAAAAGCACCTCTTATTAAGAGAAACACTGAAAAGATTGCTTAAGGGCATTGGGAAATGCATAATAAATGCTAAAAAAACTCCTTGGGTAATCAAAAATTTAGAGGATAAATTTTTTACTTTGGGGCAACTCCTTGGCAAGAACGAGGATTAAAATCTTTTTGACCCCTTAAAAGCTTCCACGTTTGTTGCCTTGTCCCAGAGGATTTATCATGAAAGTTGCTCCTCTTACCTTTCCCTTGCAAGAGGCAAGCCTTCGCGAAAGCTATGCTCAACTTCTACCCTCCTCCCTGCATAGTTGCTTAAATGGCCTAGATCCTTTTGAAATCCAATCGCCTGTCTTTGGGATTGGATTGGTTGAGCAAGAGCAGCCTGTAGGGATTATCTTAGCGACAGCACACCTGCAGATACATACTGCTCACATCCACTCGTTAAATTTGGACAAGCACCATGCTAATCCTCGTCTGGCACGGCTTCTTCTAGAGGAAATGTCCAGACTTCTAGCTTCGCTCTCTACCACCTTAGCAACCTTTTCTTACATTCAAGAAAGCCCTATGGCTTCCCTGTTGGAAAAGGTGTTCTTAGAGCAAAAGTGGCAAGGCCCTAGGCCTTTAATCATCGAATGTCTTTTTAAACGCTCTGATTTTAATCTCCAATGGTGGCAGAGCAAAAATATTACCTTAGCAGAGGGTTTCGAAGAGCTTCTTTTTAAAAAGATCACTCACAAAGAACGACAAGATCTTATGCATCGTCAGGAACAAATGAGCATTCCCGACTACATTTTTCCTTTAGGAAGAGAAAAAAACTTAATAGAATATGAAAACAGCCTAGCGTTACGTTATAAGCAGAGAATCGTAGGATGGATGATTACCCACCGTACGGCTCCTGAAGTGATACGCTATTCAGCCTTGTATTTAGAAGATGACTTTTCGCACACTGGGTATTGGCTTAAGTTGCTGATAGATGCTTTAAATATCCATAGTACTATGGCTAACGCCCATTATGGACTTTTAGAAATCAACTTAGACCAGATTTCTAGATCTTGGCGTAAATTTATTGAAAGAAGGCTATTTCCTCAAACTAGCCAAATTTCCCATCACCACTCTTTTTGGAAAGATTTTAATAATCATTAGCCCGCCCCTCCCTTTCCCCTATAGGCTTCTGTCAGCAAAACAAGCTTTGCTAACGCAGCAGTTCGACCATTCTCCTCGGCTTAAAAGATAGAGCACAAAAAAATTTAATGACGGGCAAACTTCTAAAATGTTTCTTATTAAGCATCTGCATTATCAGTGGCAGCTTAAATAGACTTTTGAATAAAAAACCCCTTTTCTTAAAAACTTTTGTAGCTTAAATGTAGGTTTATTGACCTAATTTCTGAGAAGACTTTAACTTTTACACCCTTCTTTTTCGAGGATGATTTGTGCTGCCCTGGTTGACCTAAAGGAACTCGAAAAAGTGAGAAAAAGCTACGCTGAATAGCAAGCCAGTGGATCGGGTAGATAAGATTAATGATTGTTATAAAGTAATATTCTTTTCTTATTAATGCCCAGCTTTAAGACCTGTGAAGTAAGTCTCTTAAACCTTAATTACTCATGCTAAAAAAGAAAGAACTATAAATATTTTTTTAATAAAATAATTGATGGTAAATTTATTTTTTAATATAATTAAATTATAAGGTTTAAAATTATTTTCTAAAAAATTTCTTAGGCACGCAAATTACATTCATATCCCTAAAAGAGAAAAGAATACTAAGAATTTTTTGTGCCTAATGCAAAAGCCTTAAGACAGGAGATGTTAATATGGTTAGCCCTCTACAAAATAATAGTCAGCAAGATCCTTCGACCGAAAGCATCTCAGCCGTTAATCCTGGGGTGAAAGCCAATTCCACTGCTTCCTCCTCAGCTTCCTCCCCCTCTTCTGCACAAGTTTCTGGGGATACCTTAGCGAGTAAAGCTTTAGCTAACCCAGGACTGGTTATTTTCAATCCTGATAATCCTCAAATTCCCAAGCCCTCCCTTCTCTCTTATTTGCAAATAATTTCTCTTGCCACGCGCATGAATAAGCAAAGCTCATACAGCGAGAGTGCCCTCATTAATCTGCTTCGATCCAATTTTTACAAAAATTCTATCGATAATGCCAATAATCTCTTGCAAATCCTCCAGGAACTTCTGAGCCTACAAGCTGAAACTCAAAAATTCAGCCAAGCAGCTAATGATGGGATTAATTTAGTAAACATACCCATTTCTGACTACAATAGCGGTGTTTCTCAGGATAATAGCAGCACCACAAGTATCCATAATGCAGCCATTAATTTTAATAATGCCTACACCCTTTATCAAGCTCAAACGCAAGCTTTTCTAGCGGGTAATATTTCTGCTGAAGAATATGCCCAAAACACCGCTACCTACAATGCTGCACAAGCGGCGTATAATCAGGCTGTTAATACTTACAATAACTATGTCACTTCCCGTAATCAGACCATTAACAATTACAATGACGCTGCCAATGCTTATAACGATCAAGCAGCCAAAAACAATCAAAAGCTAGCCGAGATTAACGAAAAAAGAAAAAGATATGGGTTAGAGCCTCTTCCCGCTCAAGAATTACTTCCTACCTACGCTCCTCTTTTACCTGTAGCCTCTTCTGCACCTCCTGTTCCCGTAAATGTCCCTGCCGTCATTAATGCCTCACCCATCCCTTTGATTACTCCTTATCCCACTGCCACTCCTACCGATTTAATTGAATCTATCTATCTACCTCTTTTTCAGCTCACCTTTGCTGTCGTAGGGCAAATTAACAAGGGCTTAAAGTTAAATCTAGATATGCGAGAATTTCTTGATTATTACTTACCCGTTAAAACATCTTTAATGGCTCTTCCTGCTTCCTTTGCCTCTCAAATGGCTACAAATAACAATTCAGCAGCAGGCAACAGCAACACTGCAGGCTTAGCTTCTATTGCAGCCTCTCTAGAGCCTTCCATCGTCGCAAGGCTGCATAATCAAGGAAATCAAAATGCCTATTATCAAAGGTTTAATGCTGTGTTAAAACCAGGAACGATTGATGTATCCTTAGTAGCCACTGCCAATATATTGGCCAGTGCTTCCCTGGTGAGTGGCCAGCAGATGATTGATCTACTAAAAAATGATGCAGCTGGCCGTACTATTGATGGCGTCAATATAAGCAAAGCTTTAGCCTTAGGCTTTATTAGCAATGTCACCCATCTTATTTCTCAAAATAGCTTATCCTCTGCTTTACAAGACCTTAATGATAACCCTGCCGCTAGCCAGGCTTTAAACACTTTAAGCGCGATCATTAACCTCTCATCGGCAGGAGTAGCTTTAAGTTTACTGTCTTCTTCCTTAGGACAATCTGGTTTAGGCGCCCAATTATTAGGCTTGGCTGGTCTCAGCTCCTCCACTATTGCTAGCTTAACTGGGCAAGGAGTAGGCATCAATGATTTTGCTTCCAATCCTTTTGTCCAGGCCTATGCCGCTCAACAGTTATCTACTCAAATTGCTAATGCTCTAGGATTGCAAGCAGGTTTACCCTCAAGTGGCGTAGGTGCTCTTCAACAAATGCTTCAAAATGCTGTTTTAAGCTCTTTTCAACAAACTTCTTCTGTAGCAGCTTCCGATCAATTTTTTAATAATCTAGCCCAAAATTTAACCAAAAATGGAATTACAGGCCAGCAGGCCGCTGATGCACTTTCTGCTGCTTCTACCGCCTTTTATGATCCGCTTTTTACCTCTCAAATTGATTTTAGAGACGGCTTAAAAAAATCTTTGGAATCGCAAGGTTTTTCTTCAGGTGACGCCTTACAAATAGCCAGTTCAATAGCAGGTGTTGCTCCTACTGCTACAAGCGATCCTTTTTTTACTCCCAATGATCTAGACACCAATCTGTTCATTAGTAATTTAGCCAGCAATTTAACGCTTGCTGGAATCTCTACACCTTCTGAAATTGCCAACAAAGTTGCTGCTGCTTTGTTAGCAAACACCGAACAAATCTCTCAAGCTACTTTAAGAGACAACTTGCAATATCAGCTGGGACTACAAGGGCTGGCTAAAGACGAAGCTCGCCGAATAGCTACAGGCATTTCTTTATCTCCCACCCTTGAGAACAATCCTCTTTCCCAAGCTAATCTGCATCAAGAGCTTCTAAGCAGTATGACTGCTGTTTATCTACCCGTATTAGGCTTAAAGAAAGCTCAAGAGCAAGCTCAGCAGCTTGCTGATCTGCTGGTGGGGCCTGCCAATGCAAATGCTAAAGATATCCATGATGCCGCACAACCTTATTCACTAGTCAGAAGCATTGCTGACCATTTAGACAACATAAAAAAGACAGAAAATGAGGCTTTTTTTGAAGCAACCGTAGAAAGTTTTAAAGACTACATTAAGCCTTCTTTAGATCTATATACCTTCACCCAGCGACTGATGGACCCTGCCAATAAGTTAGTCTATGCCAATGATTTAATGCTTGCCCCTGCTGTTAATACGGGTGCCATCAAAATGGGAGGAACCAATCCAGCTTTGGAAGTGGCCGTATAAAAATATTAAAAATAATTATTAAAATAAAGATTTATACTTTATAAAGAAAAGAGCAGTTGAGAAGAGAAAATTTAACTTACTTACGCTCATCTGCTTACTAAAAAACTTAAAAAAATCTAAGTAAGAATGCCTAATATTAAACATGAAGTCCTTCATTGACTATAAGAAGGGGTAGGTTATGACCTTTACAACACCATATGTAAATATAAGTGGAATGCCCAGTGCTATTCCTACACGGCTAGAATATACTAATGCTAAAGTGGCCTCTGCTTACTATAATGCTATTATGGCGTTTGTAAGAGTGTTGCAGCTCCAAGGCTCTACGACCTCAGCCAATGCCTACCCAGCATCACTTATTTCTGCGCTAAACGTTTCCGAAGTCAATGCTGCGCTTAATCAATTGACTAATCTGGCTAAGTATGGAGTCATTGTAACAAGCTCAGGGCAGATTATCTACCCTAGCTCAATCGTAAGCGCGGGCTTTTTGGCTGCCCATGGCTTATCCGCTAAAGTCCCTCCCTCAGCAGGTAAGTCTTCTTATAATCAACATCTCATGACGATGAGTATGGCACAAGATTATGATGCCATTTTACGCTCTCTTGCAGCAATTGGCGTGAATACCAATGCGGCTGGCAGCAATATTCCCCAGCTAAGTGCTAACCAATTAAAACAATGGTTAGACCTAGCTATTCAAGTCTCCGCAGTTGCTAATGCTGTCCAGGCAGCACAGTTAGAGGGCTATGGAGGAGCACGCGGCTTACAAAGCATTATTGAAATTGACTACGTTCAAACAGGCAACCAGATCATTTCCAATAATATGGCTCAGCTAAAAAGTGCTTTGAATACGACCCAACAAATTTTAGATAATTTAGCCGAACTTCAAAATTTACATAACCAAATTACTACAAAATCGAGTGCTTTTAATTTTAACTATGGGGATGGCAGAGGTAAAGACGGACCGTCCGCTTGGAGCCCTGGCTATCAACAAGCGGCAAGTGCCTTCTATAACAAGCCTATTACCCCCGTTATTCTTCCTTCTATTGCTCCTGGATCTTCAGGATTTGTCTCGGCCTATAAGAAATTGGTGAACATCCGTACTCAATTAACTGAACAGCTAAAAACACTTTCAGCAATTACTTCTGCAAGCGATAGGAGTAATACTACTAGCTTATATTCAAGGCTTACACAAGTTTTAACAGATTTAAATACCACATTCAGTGTAAATGGCCAACCCGTTCTCTCGACCACGCCACCCGGGCTAGCTTCAGCAGGCTTTAGAAAATGGATGTTAGATAATTATAGTGCTTTTAATAGTAGCGATGCTAATGCAGCAGGAAAGTTTCAGCAAAATATTACCTTTGCTATTACAGCTAGTGAAAACTTAAATGATACTCAAAAAGAGACGGTAAGGAATTATCTTTATATCTTTGAAGAATATTATAAATCCGCGTCCGCAGCTCTACAAGCGATTTCACAAATTATCCAAAAAATGGCCCAGAATATCGCTAGGTAGACTTATTAACAGTAAAAGATAAATAAAAAAAATTTACAATATAAGCATGAAGCCTTTAGTAGATCTTAAAGACAGCCTCTTTTCTTTCTACACATGATTTTAAGGTCTTATTAAATAACTTCGACATTTTTAGGAGGAGCCCTATGACCTCAAGTACTAATTCACAAAATTTCTTAGAAGATCTTAACAGTATTGCTGGCTCATATGTGCTAGATACAAGTCTTTCTTATGTGAGTGGCCAACTAGCTGTGATACCGACTCAAAAATTATATAACACTTCTACCACGAGTGCAGCGACCCTTAATAGCAATTTAACTCCCGCCAATTTTAATTCCATAGATACGACCGACATTACAAGTTTTATCAACCAATTTTATACCAAGGTCTTAGGCTATCCTAGCACAAGCTCCATCCCTTCTGCAGCTTATGATCCTTCCAATTCAGCTAGCCCTTTAAATGGATTATATAATATTTATACAGCCTCAGTGGGTGCCAATCCTGATATAGGAAATACAGATCTTAGTAGCATTATCGATGTTTCCAATCTACCTGGACAATTCAAAGCAGCCTTCTCTGATTTTATCAAAAATTTTAATTTCTCGATCTTATCGAGTAGTAGTACCTCTGAAACTCTCACTCTTAACGGCACTACCTACACAGCTACCCTCAGCAACAACTATGGAAATTTTACTAAAGCTTTCCTTAACTACTTAAGCACCACGACAGTTATCCAAACATCTAACAAATCTAGTGTATTAAGTTTATTAAATAGCCAAAATAGCACCGGCGTTACATACGTACAATCTTATCAAGCTATCTATGAATCTTTTAATGGTCCGGTAGGAACTTTATCTCAAAACTCTGCTAATTGGACTGTCGCGCAGAGAGTTTTTGTGCAACGCCTTTCTGCTTTCTATACCAGCGAGCTAGCCAAAACCGCTACTAGCAGCCAGCCTTCAGGCTCTTTTGAGGCAAGCCAAGACTTAGGGGACTGGTACTCTTATACGCAAAACCTTTACTACAATCCTCAATTTAGCCCCACTGCCTTAACCAGGGATTCCAATAGCACCTATATCTTAAATGAAGTTTTACTAGCTCTTATCAGCATGCTGGGGACCATACAAAATGTAGCTGCCTCGCAGTCCCAAACTTTAAGCTTCTTATCACAGTGGCAAGCTGCTTATAGTGATAAGCTTAGGCAAATGCGCACTTTTACTCAAGGAGATGGTACAGTTCTAGGAGGCACCAATGACTGGGACAAAGATGCCGCCCAAGCCACCCGTAACGCGCTTAATAACGTCAACCAAAACTACATTAGCAAATTACAGGCCAGCCAACAAACCCTTTCTGATCAAGCCAAATCCTTGCAGGCTAATGTTAATCAAAGTAATGATGCGGCAAGCCAGCAGGGCAGTGTGGCCGACAGCATCTTGCAACAATTAAGCACAATTTTATCTGCAATTTTCAAATAATCCAGAATTTTCAATATATAAAGGAAACTTCATGAAAAGTGACGAAGAACAAATAAAAAAAGCTGTAGAAAGCTTAGGGGAACAGCTGAAGAATGATGCAAGCCAAGAAAAGAATGTGACTCAATTAGCTGACGAGTTTTTTAAAAATGGACATATGCCAAAAGACCTATTAAATCTTAGTGATCAGCAAGTGGAAGGACTTTATGCGCAAGGTTACAATTTTTATCAAACAGGCCGCTATAAAGATGCCGTGCAAGTTTTTCGTCTACTTATCATGTTAAATGCTAATGAAGCCAAATATATTCTTGGGCTTGCCTCCTGTTTTCACATGATGAAAGAATACAAAAACGCCGTAGATACCTACACCATTTGCTGTGTGCTAGATCCTGAAAACCCTATCCCCTACTATCACATGTCAGATTGCTTTGTAGCCATGAAAGATTCTTATTCCACGATTATTGCCTTGGAGATGGCGATTAAAAGAGCTGGTAGTAAACCTGAATTTCAAATGCTAAAAGATCGTGCTTTGCTGACTATAAAGCATCTACAAGAGGAAATTAAAGATACTATTAAAGCAGAAAAGTAAGGGTTTCTTTTACTCATCTAGCATTTACACAAGATGAATCAACAGGACAATTTACCTTATCCTAAAGGAGCCCCATGATCATTTGAACCCCTAGAACTGCAAGAAAGACTTCAAACAAACATCTCACGCCATAAAACCTAATGAAGGAGAACTTATCCATGGCAGAAGAAACACAAGACTTTAACCCAGAAGAATTCAGAAAAGCCATTAAAAAGACAGTGGATGCTCATCGAGGAAAATTAAGCGAAGAAGAGGTAAAACTCCAAGAACAAGCGCTGATCGATATTTTTGAAAATGGCATGTTACCTGCCCAAGCTTTAGGCTTTGACGCAAATTTTATGGATTACGTTTATAAATTTGCTTATACCCTTTACCAAAAAAATGAAATTGAAGAAGCCAGCCAGCTTTATCGCTGGCTAAAAGTTATGGTACCTATTGATCAAAAATATACCATCGCCTTGGCCCATTGCTATATTCAGCAAAAAAATTGGCTTGCCGCCGTTGCCATGCTTATGGAATTAGGCGTGCTAAATCCTGAAGATCCATTACCTTTTGAAAAGATGTGTGATTGCTTGATTGAGGCTAAAGATTATGCCAGTGCTCTTATGGCTATAGAGCAAGCCATAAAAAGAGCTGCAGATAAGCAAGAATACATGCTAGATAAAGAAAAATGGTTGATGACTTACGACTATCTTCTTTCCCAATTAGAGATTGATCCTGCCATTATAGAAAAAGTTAAAGCAGAAAATGAATCTATTACTCATGTAAAAAACTCCGAGAGGTAGACGATGAGCATCTCAGGAAGTGGGACAGGCGCCCCCGGCGGCATTCCAGAATTTTCTCTTCTCAATGATCAAAATGCCGCTATCCATGCTCTACGCCTATCGATGGGCATTGCAAATAATTTAGATTCTATTTCATTTACTGAGATTGACAAGCAAGCCTTATGGAAATATGACACCTCCCCAAGCAAGCCCACTTTACATCCTTTAGAACATATGCGCGTAGAAGTAACGCCTCCGCGAGCTGATGACACCTGGAAACAAGTGCTAGCAGAAATCACGGAGAGGCTGCCCAGCAATGTACGAGCAGCTTACGAACAAAGCTTACAGGCCCCTATAGAAGAACGCAACCCCTCCTTAATTGTTCTAGGAAAGCTATTAGAAGGAGCAGCAAAAGTACTCAATGGAATTAAAAATTCTGCAAATGCTCTAGATTCTCAAAATCCTATCGCAGCCGCTGGCTCGCCATTAGATCTTCGCCGGCAGATGAATTTAGAGTTAGCCGAAAAAGCTTTACAAGGCATCATTAAAGACAGCTTTCCCACTTTTGAAGCGATAAAAAATAGCTTAGCAAGCTTAGGGCCTAATGATCCATTTTTTGATGAGTTGATGGGAGCAGCCAACCAATTAGGCATGGCCTACTCCACCCTTGCCCACATTCATAATAAAAAGGCTGCTGAAGACCACCTATGAAAGAAAACAATAGCGAAATACAAAAAGCTAGAAAAAATCTAGCCCATGCTTTGGAGGCCGTTAAAGAGAGTTATAATAGAAAAAACCATGGAGAATTTCTAACTATTTTGGGTCCGCTGATTAGCTCTTTAAGTACGGTGACTATGGCTCAAACGATTAAGGAAGCTGCCCCCGCACTTTTATTAGGCTTTAAAATTGCTTTGCAAGGGATCGAAAAAGAGGAAAGCTCGGTGGGAGTTATGGGAAAAGCTTTAGCCTCATCCACTCAAAGATTAGTAGATTTTATCGCAAGAATCCATTTACTCCAGGAAGATCAAGGAAATAAGCAGTTATTGCTAATGATTTCTCGTGGCCTTGTCCTCACCACCATTGCTTTAAGCTGGGCCTTAAGCCATTTTAGCTTTACCTACTCCTCGCCTCTTAAAGAAAAAGATGAAAAAGAACAACAAAGAAAGCAATCTTTTGGAATTGAGTTAGCTCTAATCCTTACCTTGAAAACAGGCATTTGGCAAAAAATTGTGGAAAGCTTTGTAAGTGCATGTGGAGCCACTACCAAGCAACAGCAAGCCCTGGCAGCATTAATGCTTCCTCTTCTATTAATTCTGTCTTTATTAACAGTGGCTAGGGGGAAAAAGAAACTTTTAGAAGAGCTTTTTCTACATTTAAAGGCTGAATTAGTGGAGGGGTTAGAAAATCTCCAAACTTTTTTACCCTCTTTGGCTGGCGAGCCTGTATCCAACATAGCTCTATATATCCAGCAGGCTACGGCTAGCTTGAAAGAAGAGGATTTTGATCATTTATATCAGGCTTATACGGGGGTTCTTGAAAGCATTGATGCCACCCCTAGCCAGCTCAATGAAGAGATCGAAGAAATTATTTATTTTGCTGAAACTATTTACACGGCATTTAGGAGCGGTTCTATAGAATTTAACCATACGACCGTCTCGCAGTTAATATAAAAAATTTAACAACAATTCTCTTCAAAAATAGAGAAGGAGGAAATTATGACATCTGGAAATATCACAGGACAAAGCCAGGGAGGCGGAGTTTATCTACCCCCTTCTGATTCTGGAGCCGTTCCCGCTGCAGGAGCGAATTCAGCTGCCAAAGCAGTAGCTCAGCCCAACCAGGCCTATTATACAGATAGCACCTCCACTGGAAAAGAGGCTGTATCTGCTAAACATACACGCAATCTACTCGCTCATATTCCTCCTCCTAATGCCCAGGCTGCCGGGGTATCAGAATCTTCAGGCACAGGCAATCCCTTTTTACGACCCAATCCCTTGGTGGCCTTTTTTATGAATTTTACAGAAATTTCTAATGTCTTACGTCAAATGACCATGGCTCAAGAAGAAATTACTTTATCTCAAATGAGTATGATTAATGAGCTGGCCAAAGGCCAAGCCCAGCAAATTCTACAAGCAGCTGAAAAAGAGTCTAAGATGTATATGGCCAGTGCAATCGCCTGCTTTATGGAAGCAGGAGTTTCATTAGGACAAGCCGCCATGCAATTTAGAGTCAACCGCAATGTTGATAAAGATATGGAAAAACAGAAAGGAACTTATAAAGACGAATCTACACGCCTTCAAGACGGCAAAGCAAGTGCTAAAAAGTACTACGATGAGGTGTCAGGCCAACACACAGCCAACGAAATGAAGGCCAAACAAATGAGAAATGCGGATAAAAATGTAGCCGAGGCTAAAAAAAATCTAGAAAAGGCAAAGCAAGGTGGCTCTAGAGAAGGAATCACAGCCTCTGAGCAAAAGTTGAAAGATGCTGAAGCTCAAAGAGACATAGCTTATGGCGGTCAACTAGAAGAAAATCAAAGAGCAGCAAAGTTGAAGCGAGCAGAAGCTAAGAGTTTAAGAAGCTCTGAGGAGTCTTTGTCTGCTAAAAGAGATTTAAATAGGGCCAATCATGAATCTGAGACAGCAAATTATGAACTGGAAAAATTTAATACTAGCTATGCCATGACTCATGCCAATAGCGTGACTAACAAAATGATGATATTCAACATGACTGCTACCATGCTAAACAAGTCTACCGAGGGAATGATGAACTTATGGAAATCAGAATTAGTAGTAGAAAAAGCTCAAGCAGAGGCTTTAAAAGCCATGATGGATGCTTACATCCAAAACTCTTTTAAAACTGTGGACTTAATGAATAACGCTAAAAGCGAAAATTCAAAATTGATCGCCGATCTTATGCAGCAACTACGTAAATTTTCTGAGGATGAAAGGAAGCTGGGAAGCTCTGTTGGAGTTCAGTCTACAGGCTAAGCCAGATAAGCATAAAGGAGCAAAGAGGCCCTTTACGGGCCCTTTTGCTCGTCAGTGACGCTGATCGCTTAAATCAGGGAAGCAAAAAATCCTAAGGGTTTAAATTTAAACGAATTTATCGGGAGCAAGCTAGCCTACAAGGGACTACCAAAGAAACAAAAAAAAGCGATTATAAAGCTTTTAAAAAATTTTTACATTAAATCTATCATCAATAATTAAAAAAAATTTGCAATAATATAAGAAACTTCCATTTTCCTATTTTTATTCTACCAAGTTTTTGAGGAGGACTACATGTCACTTAATACCAATTTCAATACTAATTACAATAATTTTCAAGTGGGGGAACCTGGCGAAGTCAATACTATTCCCCCCACTTTAGGGGAAGATCCACGCTCAACTGATACGGCTAACAAATCCACGCAAACTGCCAAGCCTAACTCTTTTACTGCTCCTGGAAGTCCTCAACTTCCTGCTCCCTCTGAAGCCGCACAAAAAGATCCCACTCTATTAACTAACGGGCTCTTTCAACCTCAAGCCCTCCTCTCCCATCTACAAACCCAAGCCCAAACGAATGCTAATAATCAAAATAGCAATAAGCAACCCTTAACTGACGAGGGGCAACGCACCTTATATGCCAATAACTTTAATGCAGCCTTAACATCTTATGCAAAAGCTAACAATTTATCCTCCAGCGATGTAGCAAAGCTTACCTTTGCTTTTTATAATTCTACGGCTACCACCGAGGGTACCAAGCTAAGTTCTGGCGCCGACTTTAATCAAATTCTACAAACGCTCACAGGGCAAGCCCAACAAGAAGCTTTGAAAGCAGGAGTTGATGTATCTAAGTTAAATCCCGCTGTAGACAACTCCTCTTACAACCTTTCCCTCTCAGACACTTATAATGCTGCTTTTGAAAAAGCGGTAAATAGTGATACTTCGCTTTCTCCCGAAGATAAAGCGGCTCTTATCTATCAGCATTATAACCCTTCCCCTGCACTCAAAGGAGTGGACCAGAATAAACTTAAACAATTACAGAATGCCGCTCTTAAACAAACTAGCCAAAAATTTAGTACTCCAGCAGGATGGAAACCTCCTCTGAATAATGCAATGTATAATGGAGCTCTAAAGGGAAGTTTTCAAGTTAACCTTAAGCTTAACCTGGATGAGTACGCGGGTCAAAACAACTTGAGCGCCGCTGACCTTGCAGCTCTTAAAAAAGCTATAGAAAACATCAAAGATCCTAGTATTTCTAACGCTCTTAAAGCTATTGCTCAACAGATCATAAATAAAACAATCAGTGAGACTAAAGTTCAAAATCAATTACCAGTAAATTGGCAGCCATCTGCAGAGCAAATGAAGAACGCTTTTAAAGATATCTCCTCCAACCTAGCAACGACCTCTCTTGTGCAAGCACGCGAGATGCTAAATACTTCGATGGCGCAGTTACAATTACTGATGCCCAATGGTCCGGGTAAGCAAAAAACCATCGATTTACTTATGACGATTAGCAAAGCGATTGTTGAAGCTCAAAATACAATTTATGAAATACAAACTTCTCGTTCCCAACAGGCTAAACAACAAGCAACCGCAAAATTAGGTATGCAATTGCAGCAAGTTCGCGAGCAGCAAGAAAAAGAAAAAGAGATGCAAAAGCAGCAAGGAAAATCAGGCTTTCTAGGCGTTCTTATGAAAATCATCGAACCGGTAATAAAGGTTATAACCGTATTGATGGCTGTAGCAACAGGAGGTCTATTAGGCCTTGTCTTTGCTTTATTAGATACCACACTCAATTTAACGGATAAACTCATTGAAGCTATCGTAGACGTAGTCTCTAAATTAATAGATAAAATTATCCCCAGTGGCAATGGATTTTTAGATGGGTTAAAGGCAGGCTTAAGAGCTATTACTCAATTATTTGTGATGGCCACTCTAGCTATCATGGCGGTGGGTATGCTAGGTCCACAACTAGTGACTACTATGTTTACCACCATGCTAACAGAATCTGATATCATTCCTGATTTTTGTCAGATGTGCGGGATTAGTAGAGAAAATGCTCAATATATTGCGATGGCAGTGGGAATGGCTATTACCATAACGATTGGAATCTTAAGCTGTATCAATCCCGCTGCTGCTGTCCCTGCGGTTACTCAGGCCACAGCAAGAGCTGCCGCTTCGACTGCGAAGATTCTAGGGAAGGTAATGGACGTCATAAAAAAGGCTGTGGAGTTAGTGAACAGCGTAAAAATTTTATCTAAAGCTGTTAATGTTACTGGAAAGATAGTGAAAAAAGCCTTAGAAGAATTATCCGAGGTTGTAAATGTAATAGGAAGCGCTGCCAAACGAATTGCCGATACAACTTTCCGCGTGTTGGGAAATGTATTAAGCAAAATTCTTAAGTCCGTCAAAGGTTCTAAAGCTATGGAGCTAATTGAAACGCTCCTGACCAAAGCTTTAAAAAATCCCAATACTTTTAATCGTATTATGGCAGGAGTAAGTATCACTCAATCCACACTAACGGCAGTTAAAAGTGGAATTCAAGGAGGAATGAATGTTTCTCAAGCTATTATTGCGTCGGTTAGAGGTAAATATGATGCTATTATTGAAGAGCTACAAGCGATGATTAAGCAGCTGCAAAAAGTTTTAGATGACCTTTTAGATAGCCTTAGTGGTTTAGGGGAAGATTTACTTAGCGTCAAAGGTATGCATGATAACCTCCTTAAAGGCCTGCAAGATACCTTACAAAAAACAACCTCTATCCAGATAAACTAAGAATAAAAATTAGGTAAATAATATAGCTCGTCTCTTACAAGAAAGTATTTTTAAAGTACCTTAAGCCCTCGTAAAGGGCTTAAGGTACTTAAAGAGGCTGTATGCCTAAACGTTTTTTTAGGGGGCTTTTTAATTCAATTAGTAACACCTTTTTATGCCCAGCCATCCATATACTTTTACCCTCGGCTACAAGCTTTATCTAACAAAAATTATTCCGATCGTCTTGCTTTTATTGCTTTCAAGCATTCTTAAAAACTTCTTTTAAGAATGTGTTTATCCTATAAAGATTATCACGTCTAATTTTAATGTCTTAAATTTTTACTCTTTGATAAATGATCGCTAGTAAACCCTGGCAGTTAAATTTTACTCCTTTTCTTAGCTTTGCTTTTAGTCATATATTCTATGGACACTGGGTGCATACTCTATTCTTTTAAACAGCCAACTCTTAGGTAATTAAAAATATTTTAAATGCTTCTTAAAGAATAGCAACTCTTCCCGCTTAAGTGGTTTCCCTTCTCTCTTTCTCCTAATGATTCTGAGGAGGTTCTCTCGCTAGAATTATGAAGTCTTTTTTATCTGAGAAGATGAAAGCTTAAATGAGCAAGGGATCTTAAAGTTTTTTAACTAGGTTCTTATTTTGCAAAGAAAAGGAAAAAGCTGGTTTAAACTTAAGACCTAGGGATCTTTTTTTGAGAACATTTTGTCAGCTATTAAGATTCTTAACTCCTCTTTTATGACTACTTTATTGCTTCTAAAGGAGGACAAAAAAAAGTGCTCCTCTTCCATTGAATAAAATCTTAGCGATAAAACCTAAACCGTTCAGCAAGTTTTATATTATAATGCATATTTCTTACTCAATAAGATTTTTCAATTTATATAAACTAAATAACTCTCTTCGCACCGAAAATGTATAAGAAATTTTTAAAAATACTCTTCCTTTAAATTTGCTATATCCTTATCCTTAAACGTAATATGATAAATCCTAAGAGATTATCTTAAAGCTAAGAATGAAAAGCCTATTAAGAAGGAATAGAAGTAGTTTTTTGGCTGCTCCCTTAAAGCGAAGGAAGTACAAGACAGCCTTTAAGGCTTGTTGCTTTTTAAGTAGTAAAGGCCCCATTTAACAAAACTTTTCCTAATACTAATGAAGCGATATTGTTAAATTCGTAAACAAGGATAATATGAGTAATGCTGATATCGACGAGCAACTAAATAAATTGCTATCTATTAAAGAAAAAAGTTATACTTTTACGATAGGTTCCAATTTACATGATAAACTTGAGAAGCATCTTTTTTCGCTGAAAGCGATCAACAAAAAATGCTCCAAGGGAAAATGGGTTTATGAGGCTATTGCTGAAAAGCTTAAATTGGAAAATGTCGGTGATTTATCCAAACAAAGAAGAATTCAAGTTTTTTTGGATGACACTATCTCCAATGAAATTGAAAAACGTATTCAAATTTTCAAAAAAGTTTATTCCAGCTATTCAAAAAAACAGTGGATCTTAGAAGCTATCCATGAAAAGCTAGACCGAGAATTAAAGCTTATTAAAGAAGAGTTTAAAAAGACTTATGCGACTGAAATGGATTCAAGTGATTAACTTAACGTTATAAGCCTCCCAATAATTTATACTCTTACCTCTAAATTGCTTATCCTCCACCTTTAAATTTAAACTTCGTAAGCCTTTATACTCGATGATGTACTTTTTTCTTGTTGGCTAATTTTTAATAAAATAATGTTGTAGCTTATCAACTCATTAAAAATAATTTTTTGTCTATATTTTCCCAGCCCCTCTTCCTTTTATTAAAGAATATCTAAATCAACTTAAAGTAGCTCTCAAACAAGGAAATTCCCACAATAGCTTATTCAAAATTCAATGGTGTTGGCTGGCTTTTTGCTTGATGGGAATATTAATTACAAATTCAATCTGTTAGGCAAAATTTGAAAGGGCTGGGCTTAAAAGCTATAAAAAGATGGCTTTATCGGCCATGTTTAGACGTGCTAAAATTGCTTAGAACAGGCTGCTAATTTGTAATGTTCGCGCGATCCTACGTAAACATGGCATCACAGAAGGGGTTCTTATTATCGATGATAAAGATCACAGCCGATCAAAAAATGCTGAGAAGTTGCCTCATTTACATAAAATCCGTGATAAGAAAACGAGTGGTTATTTTTGTGGCCAAAATATAGTATTTCTTCAGCTAGTGACTAAAAAATTTTGCATTCCCGTCTCCTTTGCCTTTTATTCTCCTGATCCTGTACTCACAAAATGGCAACAGGAAGTAAGAACACTAAAAAAGTTAGGAATTTCTAAAAAAGACCGTCCCAAAGAGCCTAAAAGGTCATTAGAATATCCAAAAAAGTATACACTAGCTTTGCAATTGCTTAAAAATTTTGCTTGTGAATTTCCTGCTTTTAAGGTCACTTGTGTACTGGCTGATGCTCTTTACGGCAATAGCTTGTTTGTAGATGGAGTAGAAGCTATTTGGCCTGGAGTGCAAATCATTACTCAACTTAAGAAAGAATCAAAAAGTCATGCGGGGTAAAAAGTCTCTCTCATGCCAAGAATTCTTTGAAGCCTACAAAGGCTGGAATCAAGAAATTTTCATACACGGTGATAAAAAAAATGGAGTGCAAGCCGGGGGAGCAAGGTTATATGTTCCTTCTCATCATAAAAAACGATTGGTAATAGCCCTTAAATATGAGGGCGAAAATGAGTATCGCTATCTTATGGCTGCAAATCTTTCATGGAATATGAAAGATATGATGCAAGGATATACTTTGAGATGGTTAGTAGAGGTTTTTATTGAAGATTGGAGTAGTCATTGTGGGTTTTGCAGTTTGGCCAAACAGTGCGGCGTTGAGGGATCAGAGCGACCTTTGATTCTAAGCCTGCTGTTTGACCACTGCTTTCTTTTTCATTTGTCTCAAACAAATTTCATTAAGAACAAACTCCCTTTAGCAACCTTGGGGAGTCTAGTAGAAAAGTCTAGAGTGGATACTTTGTGCCAAGTTGTAAGAGAAATTGTTGAAAATGAAAATTTAAAACAACTCTTCCGAAATCTCGAAAAGACGCTAGATGAAATCTTTGTTTTAAGGCCTTCTCGTAAACATTTAAATGCAGTACAAGAAAATGTGACTTTTGAGTCATCCCAGAAAAGTTGCCTAGCTGTCAAGAATAAAAAAGTATATCATCGAGTATGCAGTTTAAGAGAAATAAAGAAAAAAATTTTGGTAGCTAGGGTAGATCACTAACCATGACGGATGACACAGCTGCCAAATTAGCGATTAAGGCAAAGCGTTAGATTCTGCCATCCAAACGCAGCAAGAGGCTGTACAACAATCCGATCAGCTCGCTCAGACATTAATGAAAATGCCAGACCAAGAAGCAAGTATCTTCTATTGGAGTGCCTAATTTTACTATGAATTATAGAATCCAAAAAGGATTCTACAATTCATTTGGTTCTTTATACTTCCTTCAAAATGAAAATTTTGGAGATACTGCTTTTTTAGAATTGAGATGAAATGCGAAACATCATTTTCGAATGGCAAGCGATACATTTAAACCATCCAAAACAACGATTGCGTATATATTTGACAGCTTCTTTACCCCGAGCAAAAAAGATAAACAAAACAAATGATTTCCCAGTCACAGCAGTGATCCCTCAATCCAGCTATAACGGCTTTCCATAGAATTTTTTGTCAAAAGGTGAACTAAGGAAATATTAACCCCTTCTCCAAACGATAAAACGGGAGTGCAAAATATAGGTCGGAAAGCTGCTCTTCTTTCTAGATGCACGCTATCCCAGCATCGAAGATAAAGCATGCTAAAGATTAATTGACTCTCTGCAACTCTCAAAAAACAGGTATTTTTACCGAATAAACGATGCTTTTAGATGAGCTAAAAACTGGTTAAAATTCCATCAAATTGGAGAATCGCCAAGTTGATGCCAAAATTTATCAACCGCGGAAGGTTCCTTCCCCAGAATAAGAAATAGAAGGCAAAGAATAGGACTTTTTAAGAAGAGAATCAGGGTTAAGTTGTCAAACGACCTTAGCCAGCTGAGATTTCCATTTATTAATCGCTTCTTGATACTGTTCCTCTCCTTTTTGCTCATAAAATTTTATCAAATAATCAATTGCTACAGGATCGTGATTTTGAGCAGCTTTTTGATATAAAAGATGGGCTATCTCTATCTGTCCTTTTTCTTCAAACTTTTGAGCAACATGGCGTACGATGTCTACCTCGTCTGAATAGCTTGCAGCTTTTAAATACCATTGAAGCGCGGTTTCTTCATCTTTGGGAACACCTTCGCCTCTTTCGAGACAATGCCCCACCATAAATAACGCTGGAGGATAGTTTCCTTCTAACCCCGCTTTTTGATAGCAATTAAAAGCTTGAGCAAAATTTTGTTCCGTTCCCTTTCCCTGATAAAAGCAATGACCTAAGTCAAATTGATATTCAGCTCTTTTCGAGGGATTTAGAGAAGAATCATTAGCAAAAATATAAGCCTTACAAGCTATTTCTTTTAGATCTTCTTGGCGGCCTACATAATTAGGATAATATAGTTGTGTTTGATTAGTGCTACAATATTGGTTAACGCAACAATAATAGATCTTAGCCATTTTTTCGGCGGTTTCAGGATTGTATTTCGCTTCGGCTCCTAATTCTAGTTGTATTTTTGCAAATGTGCAACCATCATATAAAGATACCTGATTTTTTGCATCTTCTACTACTGTGATAATATAATTTAGATTTTTGCTAAAATTGTTTTCAATTAGCTGATTAAACGATTTTTGGGTAAATTTATCTACTTTGCTTAAATAATTATCAAAAATATTACTAATCATTACAAACCCTACTTTTTAATTTACATTTTTTTATTTAGTGATATGTTCAATTTATCATCCACTCTATTAATGTCACAAAGGAAAAAATTTATGCAAGGCGCAGGATCAACTCCTCCCTCTCCACCTCTTGAAAATATGCCAGTTGTTTCTGCCTTTAAAACACGTACAACTGAAACCTCTCAAACAGAAGAACAGCAACCTCAGAGAGAGGAAGGACAATCCACCTCTTTGCCTCCTTCTGCTTCTCAATTAGAACGCATCCAACAGGCGAATTTGAATCAATCTGCCCAACAAAGCCGCTTATTAAGCCTAGCTAAAAAGCGTAAAAGTGAAACATCTCAAATAGAGGAACAGCAATCTCAAAGAGAAGAAGGGCAATCTGCTTCTTCTGCTTCTCGCGTGCTTCCACTACAACAGGATCCATCGAACGAGCTAATATTTCTTTGGTGTTTTTTTATTGCTATGGGTTCAAAATCTGCTTTACGATCTCTAGGTACTTGTAAACTAATAGCACCATAATTGCTTTTAACTGTTTTCTTGGCATGGCCATTGCGGCTATTGCCTGATAGGTGTCCTTTGGATGAATGCTTTTCATAACCCAGGTGCTCATCCATTTCTTTTTGAAGCATTTGCTCCAACATGTTGCCAATTAGACGCTGAACGAGGCCATTTTTCCCTGTCAGATCGTCAACAGTTTTACATTTAGCAAGCTCAGATTGTAGATCAAATTTTTCAGGAATTGACATATTGTCTGTCTCCATTTGTATAAATGATTAGCAGCTGCAAACTCCGCTTCGCTTCGTTCGCAGCTTGGTTTGCTTTTGAAAGTATAATAAAAGTCTACTTTCCTTATTATTTATTTACATAGATTTTTTGACAGACCCAAACATTGTTGAAAGAGATGCTACTAGCATTAAAGCACTCCATTATTTTTTTTCAAAAAATTGCAAAGTTGAAAAAGAGTGCGAAGGCGCTCATATTTCCATTATTCCTCGTTTTACTGTGATCTCTTCTGAAAATCGGATGCAATATGAATATAAAGATAACAAGCTTTATCAGCGCCTTAATACAGTCGATTATGTGAAAGCAGTGATTAATAGAATTGATGACGAAATAGAAAAGGACGGGAGGCTTTTTGCAATCCAGCTATTAAACAAGATTATAAAAGGAAAAGAAAACATAAGTTCAGCAGTCGTGGAATTCAGAAGATATATTGGAAAAGTCTTAGAAAGGATTAGCCAAGGTATTTTTCGTACTAGCAATTATAAAGGACGACAACAAGAAGAAGCTAGAGGAATAGCAGGGAGCCTTTTCGGACAATATACAACTTCTATCACGACAACGGCAGCTCTACTCCATCTGACGCTACTTCTAGATCGTCTCCAAGTTTATCGGAAGCCGAGTTGCCTCCAACGCCTCAAATTCGAGATGTGAGAGGAGAAGAAGCCTTGCCAGAAAAAGAAAAAAAACAAGCGAAGAGGAAGAAAAGAAGAAATAAATACAAAGAAACTTTGATGGCTTTTAAAATAACGCCTGCTTAATATAAAAACACCTCAAGCATATATTAAAAGCCTTAATTCTTGTTTTTATTTATCGAAAAAGAATAGCCTAGATTTATTGGGATTTAGGCAATAATTGGCTAAACCTGCCATCAAGTTGCGGAGAAAATTTCAGCGGCTTCGATGGTCCAAAAAAGCAAAGACACTTTTACTCAGAGAAGAAGAAATGATACACGCTGAAGAACCAAAAGGTTCCTTAGAATGAGCTTCCTAATCAGTGGCCAGAAGATATTCCTTTTCTGCCTCAAAATATGATGAGCGACAAGAAAAACCGAAAGATTATTGATGAACGCCTAGAGGATTGTTCAAATTTTTTTAAGATTGGATTTAACCCAGCGAGAACTTAAAAAAATACTCATACTTTATTTTTGCTTGGGCCAATAAGTGCTTGAAATAAAAGGCTTTAAAACAGTAGAATATGCACTTAATTTGATTGAGATTTTGATAACACAGTCAAAAATTATGATAAAAAATCCTTTTTATTTTAATGAAGCTATGATTAAAGAATGGTGTTTTCCAAACACCTTCCTTAAGGGTGAAAATTACATTGAAAAAGTTACTTTTTTAACAATAGTCGCGGATACTTTATATGCTACAGTTCAAGGTAGCTTACCCGAGCCTTACCAAGTAAAAGTTTCTCTAAAAAATCAACAATGGCAAAATGGCTACTGTTCCTGCCCTTCTGATTTTTATCCTTGCAAACACCTTGTAGCTGTCTTACTTAAAATTGCTCGTCAAGGTATTGAATCCTTCGGCCCGCCTTTAGAAGAGATACTAAGAACCTTAGATCTGAGCACGCTTAGATCTTTATTGTTAAGGTTGATCGAGCAGCATCCTTATCTGGTGAAGGACATTCAAATTTTCCTTATCCGCCCTGTAGCAACCGGAGAACCAACATCTCTTCTGGATACTCAAGCCATTGCTAGGGAAATGGAAGATCTTCTTTATCAGGATTATGATTTTTGGGACGATGAAGGAGAGGGTTTAAGTGAGATAGCTTTAAGAATTGAAGAACTAATGAGACAAGTTATTCCTTTCTTAGAAGCTGAAGATGGAGTTAATGCTTTTGCTATTCTAAAGGCGATCACCAAGCCGTTAATAGAAAGAAATGAAACCTTTATCGACTTTGGCGGAGATGATCTTTACGAAGAGATTTTAGATGCTTTAGCGTCGCTTTGGATGGAAGCCATTCTTATCAGTCATTTTTCTTCGCAAGAAAAAGCAGTCTGGATTGAAATTTTTTATGATTGGAATGAAGAATCGGATGGCGCTTTTGATGCTGCTCTTGAATTGATGAAGGCTGGCTGGGACTATCCCTTACTGAAAGCAGCGCTTACTAATCAGACAGATTTTGCTACTGAGCTAGATGAAGAGGTCAGCAAAAAAATTGCGAAGGTTGCTTTTCGTGTTTTAAAACGACAAAAAAAGCTTGATACCTGCCTACTCTTAGCTCATCTAGCTGGCATGGATGAAGAATATGCAAAATTGCTCATCGAGCTCAAAAGATATATCGAAGCAGAAAGATTCATTAGCAGTCATATTCGAGACCCTAATACACTTTTAAAGCTCTCCCAACAGTTTTATGAATGTAAAGAGCTCCAATTGGCTTTAAAAACAGCTCTTTGCTATAAAAGTTCCCGTGAAGAAGATTGGCTAGCAAGAGATTTATTAAGATGGACAAGAGATCTAGCTTTTGAAGCAGGTCAAATCCAGATAGGTATAAAAGCTGGAGTAGATTTGCTCACTATGGCCTCTTCTTTGGAAGGCTATAAAGCTTTACAAAAGGGGGCCCAAAGCCAATGGGATATCATCAAACCAGGCGTTTTAAAATTTGTTCAAACTGACAGGCCCTACAATTATGAGGAGCCAATTAAAATTCTTTTATATGAGAAAATGATTGATGAAGCTATTAAGATCGCAGAAAAATTTAGAACGATGCCGGAGTTTCTTATTGAAGAAGCTTTAACTCAGCGGCCTGAATGGGCTTTAGAAAACTGTCAAAAACTTGCCACAGAGGCCATTCAGCAAGGGGCATCTTATTATGGCCGAGCAGCAGAGTGGTTGGATAAAGCTTATCTTGCTGCTACACAAGCACAATCTATAGCTCAATGGACCGAAAATATCCGACAGCTTCTTAAGGAACATCAACGTAAACGCAATTTGGTTCCCAAGCTAAAAGAACTCCTTACCAAACATAACATTGACCTATAAACTCCCCACATTAGGGGAGAGAATTTCTTAAACAAGTATAGACGCAAAAGGCTTAAGCTCTATTCTTAAGGCACGCTTAACGAGATTTAAGTAAGCTATATCTATTTTTTTAAGTAGATAATAGTTTTGAGAAAGAAACTGCCTCTCTTAGATTGCTATCTATTACATATTATAGCAATGGTAAATAAAATCTTCATGCAATTTTCCTGCCTTCTTCACCCTTTAGGACTTCTTTATTTTGAAGCATAGCTGTTATCCCAACCTCCATATCACTTCTAAGGTACGGGCTAACATGATTAAACACCAAGCCATTTTGCTTAACGGCTGCAACTACTACCTCCTTATCCTCCTGGAGCTCTTCACTTGCAAACTTAAGGGCAAAACCATTCTGACTAACAGCGGCAAGTACGACCTCCTTGTCGTTCTGGAGCTCTATGCTGGCATATTGTAGGGCCAAGCCATTTTGACTAATAGCAGCAAGTACTACATCCTTGTCGTTCTGCAGCTCTATGCTGGCATATTGGAGGGTCAAGCCATTCTGACTAACAGCGGCAAGTACCACCTCCTTATCGTTCCGGAGCTTTATGCTGGCGCACTGGAGAGCTAAGCCATTTTGGCTAACAGCGGCAATTCCTAATTCTTTATCATCTTCAAGCTTTGTTCCTGTATAGAGAAGCAGATATCCATTTTGTCTAACGGCAGCAAGCATGACATCTTTATCTTCTTTAAGCTCCTTGGTAATATCATGAATGGCCCAGCTGTTTTGCTGAACGAGCGCAAGCACAAAGTCTTTATCTTTTCTAAGCGCTTCACTGCTATGCTTTAGCATAGAGTAGCTTTTCTGAGAAGCGTTAAATATGAAGTCTTTATCATTTTTAAGCTCTTCGCTAGCATACTGGAAGACCTCTCCGCTTTTTTCCACCGCTGTAAGCACTAAATCTTTATCATTCTGCAGCTGAGGGCTAGCGAATTTGAGCGCCCAAGGACTGCACTGAACAGCAGCAAGCATGGCTTGCTTATTATTTTTAAACTCTTGGCTGGCATCCTTAAGCGCCCAAAGATCCTGCTTGAGGGCAGCCAGTACTACCTCGGTATCACTCTTAAGTTTTTCGCTAGCATGCTCGAGCACCAAGCCATTTTGCTGGACGGCGGCAAGTATAAAATCTTTATCATCCTTAAGTTTTTTGCTAGCAAATCTTAATGACCGAGGATCTTGTAGAGTAGCTGCCCACACGACTTCTGGATCGTTTTTAAGTGTTTTGCTGACAAATTGAAGTACGTAAGAATTTTTATTAACTGCGGTTAATATAAAGTCTTTATCGTTCTTTAACCTTTCACTGGCAAACTTAAGGACCAAGCTGTTTTTTTGGAGAGCTTTTAGCAAGAAGTCTTTACTTTTTAATATCCGCTGAGCCAGGTCGCAAATTCCTATGATTACATTTCCTAATCCTGGAATCAACAAGAGCAGAGCGCGCTTAAAACTTTTTTGATCTAGATAAGAGTAATAATCGCTTTTCAATATTTTCTCTTCGTTGATAAAAGGTAAGATGACACATTTTTGAAAGATAACCAAGAGATTTGTGACCGTGCTAAGAATAGGCAGATAATCAGCTATCTTATTTATTGAAACGTATGCACGAGGTAATTGGCTTATTTTCATAATAATATGCCTTTATTTTTATTTAGCTTAAATTTCTACTTTATTTGTTAATTCATTTAAAACCAATAGAAAAGCCCTCATTTAGCCCCTTAACAGAAATTGTTCTTCTTATTGAGAATAATTTCTCATAAAGCGCTAAAAGCTGCGATAAAAAGCCTTTGTGAACCCTTAGTCCCGACTTTGACAGTTGTTTTCTTAAGTAGTTATGCCTAAGCGGCTTAAGCCTTAAAATTCAGACACAACAGTTGGTTGTTTGAAAAGATTTTAAACCATCAAGAGAAATCCCCAATGTTTTAAAAATACAGATGGCATCCTCAGAAAGTGCTGAACGTATTACATTCTTTTTATTTGAATTCCGCTCTTCAAAATGCATGGTATGCACACTAGACAGAGCATAATTGATTCTATCAGGCGTTAATGGCGTTCCATTTCTTTTCAACAGCATTTCTAGAAA
>NZ_JSDQ01000009.1:0-15655 GCF_000813665.1 Neochlamydia sp. EPS4
TAGTGAGCCTTTTTTAATATTTGTGTACTTCTTATAGGCTCCATTGTTAATCACTTTTTTAATAGAAGTCTCATCCGATGAATTACAAAGCTTCTTTTTGAGTTTTTCAATTACACGCTCTCGGTCTTCTTTATCTTTCCTAGCTCTGCTAGGACTGTAAGTAGCAATAAGCAAAGTGTCTTTATATTGAGGATGTGCCATAGTACGGAAAAGAACTTTTTCTTTTTCTACGATAGCTTCTTGATGGGATAATGGCGAATAAGTCGAAAGATCATTAATTTTTAATTTTTTAGACATAGATTTAAGTTTAGTGGCAATGACAAAATGAAATTCTGCATTCTGAAGTGCTTCTATATTTTGCTTGCTCGCTAGGCCGCGATCACATACAACCGTGACGTTTTTAATCGAGAAGCTGTTTTTTAACTTTTCTAAAACAGGAATCAGTGTTTTTGTTTCGGCTAGATTTCCTTTAAACACTTCATAAGCAATGGGCAGACCGTGTACATCTACCACTAAAGCCAGAACGATCTGAACCATATGATATTTTTGATCTTTGCTAAAACCAAAATCTTTGATCTCATCTTGCACCACACTTTCAAAGTAAAGGGTGGTGACATCAAAAAAGAAACAATCTACAAGCTTTTCAGAAAATTTACATGCGGTGCTAAACGCCTCTTTTTGAATGTCAGCCTCCAGCGATTCCATCGCATCCATCGTTCGATAGATATGCTGCAAGTCAATTCCTTGAAATCCATGCTCTTCTTGCCGTTCATAGGTGCGCATTTTACTACTAGGACAATCAAAACGCTGAACAAGAATCAATTTTACTATTTCTTCTAAAGTAAATGTGTTTTTCCCTTGAGCTTGGTGAATGACCTTTGAAAAACCAGATAATTGCATTAATTCGTTAATAACTATCCCGTACCCATCATAACAGGTTTTTTGATGAATCAAATCTTGCACAGCAATCTTATCGTCGGGTGGAAGCCCTTCTTTTTCAAGCTTTTGAATGAGATGGTCTGCAAGTTTTCGAAGTTTTATGAGGTCTTTTTGGCTTTTTATTACTCCCAAGGATGCAGTAATCTTTTGTTTAACTTTTTTACCTTCACGAATACCTTCAACTATTTGAAGAGTTGGATGCTTAGATTTTTTAGAGGATGTCAATCGTATATACATGTAGAACATTATCCACAAAAATACGTAATTGTAAACCTAAATATTTAGACACAACATTTAAAACAAAAACACATTGATTATCAAAAACTTAAGTTGATTTTAATCTTCCAACTGTCAAAGTCGGGAGCTATCTTATTTATTGAAACGTATGCACGAGGTAATTGGCTTATTTTCATAATAATATGCCTTTATTTTTATTTAGCTTAAATTTCTACTTTATTTGTTAATTCATTTAAAACCAATAGAAAAGCCCTCATTTAGCCCCTTAACAGAAATTGTTCTTCTTATTGAGAATAATTTCTCATAAAGCGCTAAAAGCTGCGATAAAAAGCCTTTGTGAACCCTTAGTAAGTTCCTTGTTGCTGGAAACCCCTTGCGATTATATAAAATTAAATTCCAAAAGTAGATATAAAGAGCTAAGAAACCAGCAAAATTTATTTCATCACCTAATAGTTGAAAAAAGAGCTTTTCTTAACAAACAAGATTTTGATATTGTTAATGAAATTATAAGAATAATGTTTAGACCTTTGGAATAAAGATGAGCATATTGCATGGGTATTAAAAAAATTTTAGAGAGTGTATCTTCATTTGCCGAATTAAAACCCCTAGCCTGTAAGGCGAAAGTCCATGTTTCTTTTTGGGGAACTCGCTATATCACTGTTTTAGGTTACGAGGGTACCTTGCCTATAGATGCATTAGCAGGTAAAGTTTTGGAGTTAGTGAAAAAAAATCCTCATTTTGATGAAACAGAAAGAGAATATGGTAAAGCTATTGTTTATCCTATTGATATGCTTTATAGAAATAGTGATAAAAAGGCAAAGATCCGTAATTGTTTTACAAGATTACTTCTTTTCTTAAGATTACTTCCTATCAAGATAAAACCTCGACGTACTGATATACCATGGCGTTGGCGCGAGTGTGATAGCCCCTGGTATACCTTTGATTATACGGATGGATATTATAAAGTATTTTATTACTATACTCGAAAGCAATATGAAATAGCCTATCGAGAGCCGCTTGGATGGAGCGGTGGTCATAAACACTTAAATGGATTGGATGACAATTATTGGTCGGGAAAAGGGTATAAATATTCTTGGCCCGAAAGTTTAGGGATAGGATTAGAGAAAATAAATGATTCTTTTTAATATATTTAAAATAAAGCTAAACTTATTAAGATAAGCTCAAAATTTTAAATATTATTTTCGTTTGCTTCTAGATAAATTCCAAGGAAAGCTATTTAATTAAAAATTTTTATAGCTTTCCCACAAAACCTCTTGGAAAAAGCTTTAAGGTTCAAGCCTCGTCCCAATTAGCCTATATTCTAGGCTTAACTGTTCTATGTATACTCCCATCTATAAAGATCGCTGTCGTGCAGATGATTTAAAGCATTTTTTGCCCTGAGGCAAATTTTTAGAAGCTTTTTTCTCAAACTACGCTGCATTACATTTATTAAAAATTATTATAATGATCTTAATCTCTTGCAAGTTTTACTATAAGGCCAAATAAGCTAGATAGCCAACAACGCCGCCTTTTTAAATTCCTCTTGAACGGCAAGCTTAACCAAAAGCATCCTTTTATGAAAGCTATCCAAGTTGATTGAATGGAAGCTGTAAGGAGAAATTATTAAGAAAGCTCAAAAACAATAGCGGCAAAACATTGTAGTAGCTTCTGTAGATAAAGGCTTTCGAAGCCCTACGGTTGAAAGCAAAAGCATATTTATTTATGAGCAAAGAAAAGGACTAATACGTTTAAAAAAAACTTATCTACATAACCCTCCCTCTGAAAGATGTCTCTCTAATTAATGAGAGGGATTTTATGAAGGACAGGGTTATATAAGAAGTAGCTCAAAAGCGTATAATCCACTGAACCAAAAACTTAAACTAAAAAGAATCCAAGCGATGAAATTCCCCCCTGTGGTCCACCTAAGGACTGTTTATTGATAGCGTCCTTTCTTATTATTAATTCTCAGCTATTCAAGCTTTTATAATTTTTTTACCTTAGGAAAGGTAAAGGACTTAAGAAGCCGTCAACTTTTTGCTTCTCTAGCCGTTAATGTTTTCCTATAAAGGGCTGATAAAGAGATTATTAGAGAAAAGGATACGGAGCCCTCTATATCCTTTTCTAAGCTTTAGACCATCTTCTTTAAGTCCTTGTAAATTTCAGGTAAGGTATCTTTGATAGCATGTTTACGATGAGCTATGTTCTTACTAGGAGGAAGAATTTTCTCTACTGTGCCTACATAAGCTATATTTTGCTTCACATACCCTCCGCCACTATGATAATAATAGTATTCTTCCCAATAGTGGTTATCCATATAGTACAAAAGGGCTTGAATATTTCCCTTATCTCCTGCATAAAGGTTGATAAGTGAATCAACCATTCCTTTTCTATCTTCCCAGAAAATTTTTACCGCATTATGTAGAGTAGAGGAATCCTTACTTTTTGAGCCCCAATTCTTTTGTCCATACCAATATTTATCCTGCTCATTAAAATTATCGGTCCATAATTTATCAAAGATAGCAGGAAGAGGCCATCCACCGTGAGATTTTGCCTGCGTTACTTTGGCACCCGCTTTTAATAAAAGAAAAATCTTTTCAAAAGTCTCTTGCTTTATATAGGACCAATTTTCGAGAAATATTAAATCTAGCGCCGTGTGGCCATATCTACTTGGATGATCAACAGGCCAACATTGATAACTGATGAGCTCGCGAAGAATTTCAGGTCCTGCAGAATGCGTAGCAAAGTGAATAGGAGTATCTCCCTCTTCGGTAAGAGGTGCCAAGATTTTTCTCTCATATAGTTTATAAAGCTGGGAAGGTTGTTTTAAGATAAAACTTTTCCATATTGCTTGTATAGTCGCCGGTTTTTGTACGATTGCTCCTTGTTCAATCAAATGAAGAATAGTGTCACATAGCTTAGAAGTAGCTTCTCCTTTAACTAAGATGTCTATTGCTGCGAGTTGGTTAGCATTTATTACATTAATATTACTTATTCCCTGAGAGGACAAATACTTCATTACCTCTAAAGCTCGTAAAGCTCGACGCTCAGCAGCCTTATGAAAGATTGTATTTTTTGAAGCATCCATCCTATTCAAGTCTACCCATCCTTGATCATGGATAACTCGCAAGCAATCGTCATTGTAATAAGCAAATCTTAATAATTCATCACTTTCCTCAGCTGTAAAGGTGATAGGGACCTTACTCTTCGATAAAAGCCATTGAAGGGTGGCACAACCACCCGATTTAAAACAATGCCAAATCACCTGGTTGGGCATCTTTTGGAATAATTCAAGGAGATAGGCTTCATCTTTTAAATTTTTAGCTTTCTTCCAGATTAGTTTAAGCTGCTTTGATGAAAGGCCTTGTGCTTCTGCTTGCAGAAGCACTTGAATACAAGAAACTATTTCATCTGGATCACAAGCTTTTTCCTGTACCAGCTGTAAGGGGGTCAGGCCGCTTCTATTAAGAGCATTGACATCCATTTGTTGTTGGATAAAATACTTTAAAACCTCAACATTAATAGCTTTGGCAGCCAGATGTAAGCCACTATTATCTTCTTCATCCTTTAATGTATGATCAAATCCTTCTTTTATTAAAACTTGGACCGCCTCTACTGAGCGGCTACAGGCAACGCTCCATACTTCTTGTAATTGCCAAGATGAAAGGGTGGTAAGTGCACGAGGAGAGGTTTTTAATAAATTGGCTAGCACTGAAGAAGATTGATAGCGCACGGCATATATAATTTTTTGAGGAATAGTGAGCACTGAAGAAGCCTCTTTAATTGCTTCTTCAATCCCCAGCCCTTGAAACTCAGCTTCTTTTAATCGCAGGCTAGCATCCACTATCTTTTCTAGCCAATGTTTAATGAAAAAGTTTCCCTCCTTGCCTAACTTAGGGAGGCTACCAGGTAAAGGAACAACCCCGTATCGATTATTTAAAAGCGCATCAGCCACTGAAAAAAGCTGATGATCAATAGCGATGAGGAAACATTCTTGGTCAGGTTTTGCTCCTATTAAAACTAGATGGCTTACAAAGTCCTGGTCTTTTAATTTTAAAGCTTCCTTAAGCAGTTGAGTAATCTCTTCTTTCTCTATGTGGGCAACAGAATCCATCTTTAAAATTTCTTCTCTTTTAATCTTATAAAGATCATCCGAAGAAATTTTTGAAAACTCATCTTTATCTTTGCCAGCATTTTTTCTAAAGAATCTTCTTAAATCATAGTTTTTACCTTCTAAAACAACTTTAGGCAGCGAATCTCTTGTAGAAGCTGAGTGTATAAAGCTTCCATTATCTAAAAAAAATTTAAGAGTCTCTTCTGCAGCTGCGGATAAGCTATCTTCTTTAGCCAGTTCGTTGCATAGTTTATATAAAGGTGTCTCTCCCCTACTATCATATGTCTGCAAAACTTTCTGTAGCTTTCCCTTCTCTGCATATTTTTGGCTGATGTGCTGGATTAGCTCATAATCACACCAGTTAGCAGCAGCATGAAGCATAAAAGTTTCTTTCTTAAATTTAGCTTTTTCTAATCCCAGCTCAATTAGAACGCGGAGCATAGATGAATCTTTATAATCGAGAGCTCTTTTTAAAAGATTAGGAGTGGACCCGGCATCTCTAAATTCATAATCAAGCGATATAGCAGCTTTTATGCCTTCAATGTCATTCATTTCTATCACAGTTTGAATACGTGTCATCATCGAAGTAGGGCTATTAAATAGACATCCCCAGCGATCTGTGTCTGGATGATCCCATAATTTTTGTAAGTTTGGCTGCTCTATTAAATGCCGTTTAAAAGAGTTATGTTGCCATTTTTTTTCATAGGCGATAAAAAGCCCCGCAATGTCATCTCTACCTATATTAATCGCTATTGTTAAAGGATCATACGTTTCCGTAGGATCAAACTTCCAGGTACGAATGGCATGCACAAGCAAAGTCATAACTCCTAAACGATTAGCTTTTTCTACTAAAATGGCTAAAGGAGTTCTTCCCATAGCATTTTTTTATTTATTCCTGGTGATCCGCGGCAATGCTCAAGCATGCTACGCAAGATGTCTACATCTCCATTGTGACAAGCTAGGTGAATAATGGACTCATTGTCTATATTGACGGGAGGACTAGACAAAACCCAATTCGTCATCTTTTTTAGGAAAAATAAAGTGGCCTCTTTTTGATTGGATCGACAGGCATAAAATAAATGCGAATCGCCAAAACGATAATCAGCATGAGGCTTGTAAGCCCATTTTTTGTCTTTTTTAATATTAAGCTTTACGTGAGGCTGGCTAAATTCTTTTCCCTCAGGTGTCACATAAAAAGGTTTTGATTGAAGAGGAGCTTCCATGTATAGATCCTTAAATGGTAAATTTTTCTCTAAAGTGCACCTTATACAAAAACTCATTTTTTAAGAAAATTATTTATTTTTTAAGGTAAACTTTTTGGCTTTACTTAAAGATTTTATAGATCTTTACCATTACTCGCCTTCTACAATTCCTTGAGGCAATGAAGATAGTGAGCTTAAGCTACCTTCAGCGGCCATGCGTACAATTTTTGGCTGGAATTTTCCTATTACATCAACTAAATCTTTCTGCTCTTTCATGACTGCCTCGATAGGTTTATAAGCCTGAGGTGATTCGTCTAATCCCCCGCCTATTAAATCTATGCCCTGCTTCAATAAAGAATTGAGATGTTGCTCTAAAGAAATCGTTTTTTTTGCTTTAGTGCGCGCCATTTGTCGGCCGCTACCATGTGAAGCAGAGCTTAGTGAATCTAGATTGCCCTTACCTACAACCACATAGCCGGCATCAGCCATAGTTCCTGGAATAATGCCTAAAACACCTTTTCCACTAGGAGTTGAACCTTTACGATGGACGATAGCCTCTTTTTCCTTTCCCTGCACATGAATCTTTTCCCGCCAAGCGAAATTATGGTGATTCTCCACCGTAGCAATGGGAGCTATTCCTACTGCCTCTGCTATTCTTTGGTGAATAACATGGTGATTGGCAGAAGCAAATTGCCCTGCCAGCTGCATCGCCTCCCAATACTCTCTACCTAGATCATGATCTAGAGGTAGCCAAGCTAAATGCTTAACAGAATGGTCCAACTCTCTCAGCTGAGCCATGGCCATCTTAGTATAATAATCAGCTATTTTAAAACCCACTCCTCTTGAACCACTGTGTGAGAGCAACGCCAGGTAAGATCCCGCCGCAAGCTTAAAAGGATTTTCTGTCTCAAAAATTTTTAGCTCACCCCATTCCACGAAATGATTTCCTCCCCCACTCGTACCAATTTGGTAAATAGCCGTTTGCCTTAAAGAACGTGTCAATGGGGAAAGTTCCCAATGGGATTTTTCTAATATTGGATGGTCGATTTTACCTTGGTGAATGCCGGCAGCGCCTGCACCAAATACAGTATTATTTAGCAGAGCTGAATAAAGATTTTTATACTCAACGCTCGTAGGATTTTCTAAAACATCCGCCGGGAGAGGGTAAATGGTCAGCTTCATCCTGCAAGCAATATCGACCCCTACAGCATAGGGAATAACAGAATTTTCTGTAGCCAAGACTCCTCCGATAGGAAGGCCATACCCTAGATGCGCATCAGGCATCAAGGCCCCTGCTAGCGCTACAGGTAGACGAGCAGCTTTATCCATCTGGGCTATCGTCTCTGCTTCAATATAATTCTCTCCCCAAACTTTATAAGGAACCGGTAAAGGGTGTAACAGCAAACTTCTTCTTATAGAGCCAAATTTATCTTCAATCGTTTTTAAGAAGGCAAGAGCTTTTTGTGGGCTCTCTTTCTTGTACAAAGTCCATGCTTTATCTTTCTCGGACGAAGTGAATATCTTTTGATCAAGTAATGCTTGAAATTCTTTCGGGTTCATGCCAGCCTTTTATAATTAAAGGGTTTGAAGAGATGAATATATCCTAGATTAACTAGTAGTTTTACGCCTTATCCTACTTAAACAAACGAGTAAATTGTTTTCCCAGAAGGTTAAGAAAAAAATTAATAATCCCCTAAGCCATAAAAAATTTACAAGCTAGAGCTTTTAAAATTGAGTAAAAGCATCCTCTAAGGTAATAAGAAGTTCATTAAAAAACATCCACATTTTCTTATCAAAAGATGCTTAACTTTTTACTTCTTGAGAGGGGTAAAGAGCAAAAATACATTTAAAAGCACTATAAACCTTTCCCTGTCTAGCTTGTCAAAGAAGTCTATAGATATCAAAAACTAAGTTGCGAATAATCAAGCGGATGAGAGAAGAGCAGCTTACCATTTAACCAAAAGTTATTGAGGGCAACTTATGTCTCTTAAGGAATTTGGAAGGATAATTGCTCATTTTGTAGAAGGCAAGTAACGCTCTATTCCCTGCCCCTCATCTAATAGATCCTTATCTAAAGCATAAAAAAATCCTAGCTTAATTTTTATTATCTCTTTATTTTGCTTACACAAAAGAAACGCTGAAAAGTTAAATTTTTTGGTTTCACCTTTGATGAAAGCAAATGGTCTCCCTCGTTTTAAAGGTTTTACGTAATCTAAGGTTTTACGTAGCCTATTGCTTGTAAGGAACTCATCACAAAATTAAAGGTCATCATTTATTTTTAATCTTTATTTTTGGCATTATTTTTGGTACATAAAATATCAGAGATGATTTAAAAAGGTAGGGATCCATATGGTCGATCTCAAACAATTCTGTAGTCAGCTTTCAAAAGATCTAGGTCTTAATGAAGATTTACTTCAAGAAGAAGCACCAGGGATTTTTAGTCTGCCTATCGAGGAAGAAGTTTCTATTAAGCTAGGGACACTAGCCGAAGGCTTCTCTTTGCAATGCATTTTATGTGAGTGCCCTAAAGAAAATCCTGAAGCCTTTTTGGCTGAAATAATGGATGCGAACTTGTTCGGACAAACAACTAGAAATTGTGTATTAGGCCTAACAGAGGATGGAAATCGATTGACGCTATCGCGTATAATTGATTATAATCTTGATTATAAGAGCTTTAATGAATTTCTTCAAGATTTTTACAATGTAGCTCTATTCTGGCGCGAACAAGCGCTTCACCATTAAAAATAATTCTCAATACGAAGATAAGATATAACAACGGTTAACATATGGTCGCTAAATTAGTTGCAGAAGAGGGTGTTCAAAAAGGTCTTGTACTCTCCTTAGATGAAGGAAACGAATGGGTAATAGGTCGTGATCCAGACGCTTGCCAGCTGCTTATTGAAGATCCTTCTGCTTCATGTAAACATCTACTCTGTCGCCAAACTCCCGAAGGGATTGTAATTCAAGCTTTAAGCCTTACCCATCCCGTGTATGTTAACGAGCAACCTGTCCAAGAGTCCTGGCTACTACACCATGGAGATAGGGTTCAAATAGGAGAGGGGCTTTATCGTTTTTATGCAGAAGGCGACACTCAATGGATCGATGAAGAAAAAAAGACTCTTCTTAACGGGCATGAAGAAATAAATGATTCTGCCCTAGAAAACCTTCCTGAAAATGCAGAGAGTGAAAAAGCTTTGCCTACATTAGAGGACGAGCACTCTTCTCAGCTTTTTGCATCTCAGCCTCCCCTCAGTGAAGCCAAAGAGGCAGAAGTAGAAGAAAATCTTCCCTCCTCCGCACGGGAGCACGAACAGCCACTAAGTAAAGAAGATGAGCAGTCCGAGAAGGATCCTGCAGCTTTTGCTTCTACTCCCTTTAATGAAGAAGAAGACTTTTTCGCTCCTTTAGAGGAAAATAAAGAAAAAGCTTCTGAGCAGGAAAAAAAATTCTCAGAGGAAGAGGAGCCCTCTAAAGATCAATCAGCTGAAGACAAAGATAAAACCGCGTTACCGCTTGCTGATGATAAGGATGCTTCCCCACAAGAATTGGAAAGTGATGATGAGTTCTTAGGAGTCCTACCAGAACAAGAAAGAGAGCAAGAAGCGATAAATGACTTTTTGGCAGAAAGACAAGGTGCTTTGGATACACCTAACAATTCTTACGAAGATGAAAAACAGATAATGAATGATTCCCCGGCCTCACAGCTATTCCAAGAAGCCAGCCACTCTGAAGACCAGCAGAATGAGGAGGATATTTCTATTTTTGAAGAGCCTGTAGAAACGGCTAATTATCCTGAAATTCACTTTGATTTAGCCGAAACAGGCCGTTGGCTAATTAAAGTAGTAGGAGGTCCTAATCATGGAGCCGAGTTTACCCTACAGCCTTCTTGTACTTACATCATTGGAACTGATCCTAATAGTTGTGACATAGTTTTCCATGATACGAGTGTTTCACGCCAACATGCTAAAATTACAGTAACGGAAGAAGATACGATAAGTTTAGAAGACTTAGGAAGTCGCAATGGAACGTTTGTAGATGGAAAGCCTTTAACAGGTAGAGAATCTGTTCCTACTAATACTTTAATTCTTATGGGTACCTCCTCTTTTGTGGTTTACGATCGGGAAGGTGCAATGCAAACAATTATTGCTCCTTTACTCCCTTCAATAGTTAAAACCCTAAAAGAAGAGCCTCAAGAATTGCCTCCCGCCCCTACGGCTGAAACTGAAGCAGCTGTTGAAGAAGTTCCTGTGGCAGCACCTCCTGTAATCGCCCCCCCCCCTAACAAGGTATACCCCCATGAAGCTTTAGGAGCTTTTATTTTAATCGCTATCATTACAGGCTTATTCGTTGTTATTGGAATTGGCACAGCAACTTTATTTAAGAGTAAACCTGTGGTCTCCCAACAAGTTATTAATCCTGAACGTGACCTTACAGAAGCCTTATCAGCTTTTCCGCATGTTAAATACTCTTTTAATCGTAATACAGGACGTCTACTTCTTGTGGGCCACGTTTTATCTGGATCAGATAAAACACAACTTTTATATAACCTCCAAGGCCTTCCCTATCTACGTAGCATTGATGACAGTGGTGTGATTATTGATGAAGGGGTTTGGAGAGAAATTAACCAAATACTTTCACAAAACTCTAATTGGAAAGGCATTTCCATTCATTCACCTACCCCTGGTCATTTTGTCATCTCCGGCTACCTAAAATCTAGAAAGCAAGCCGAGCAGCTGTGGGATTATATTGCCTCTAATTTCCCCTATCTTGATCTGTTGGAAAAGCGCGTGATCGTTGAAGAAGATGCCGTTTCTGCGATAAGTGCGCTTTTACAAAACCAAGGTTTTAAAGATGTATCCTCTCAAATGAATGAAGGAGAGGTTATTCTTTCAGGTCATATTCCTGCCGGAAAAATGAATGATTACAACCAAACCCTCGTTAATATTAAAGAAATCCCAGGTGTACGCACGATTAAAAATTTTGTTGCCGAGCTAGCACCTGAGCAATCGATGATCAATATCACCGATAGATATGAAATTACAGGCGTCTCGCACCAAGGTGATGTGAACACCAATGTGGTAATTAATGGCCGCATACTTACGCGAGGAGATGTTTTAGATGGAATGACAATAATAAGTATTAAGCCTACCGCTGTTTTCTTAGAGAAAGAGGGAGTCAAGTATCGTATTGAGTATAATCGCTAAAGAGAGCAAAAAAAAAGTAATACTTCTCTTTCTTGCAATTATTTCCTATTCCATATTATAATAAACTTAAGGGTGGTGAAATCCCTCTATTAATGCTAGTAGTGCGTAAATGAGGTAATAAATGTTTGGTCTTGAGAAGCAGAAAAAGAAAAAAGGCGAAGAATTTACTTTTGAGCTAGAAAAAGAATTAAAAGCTTTTAATAGCCATCAAGATTATAAAAAGAAAGTTGAAGAGAGAATACAAGATATTAGAAGTTTATTAAGAAAAGGTGAAAATAAAGACGAATTTGATAAATTGGGAGTACTTTTGCACGGGTACACCTCTTTATTAAAGGTTATGTCCAGGCTCTCGCCTAAGTGAGCTAAATTAAGCGCTCTGCTGGGCGGCAATTTTTAAAATGGAAGATAGAGGAGCGATTCTCTAGAAGATTGAGGTCCAGCCGAACGCTTAACAACATGTATGAAGTGAGAAGTGATTCAGAAAGAAGATGAATGCTCATCTTCAGGAAATGAAATTTCCAGTATGAATCTCTGGCACGCTTATACTCCTAAATTAACAGGAGGATAAAATATGTCTTCAAATAGTAATCAATCATTTCCTTCAGCTCCTACTAGCTATAGCGGAGCTAATCGCCAGTCGGGATTTGAGGTACAATCGCTTATTGGTATCATTAACAATGCGGTATCTAGCGCTAAAGCTAAACTACTGCAAATTCAAAATAATAGAAGCTCTATTAGTATTGGAGATATGTTTGAAATGCAAATGCTGATGAATCACCTTTCTCAGTTATCAGAAATGACTACTGATATTGTAAGTGCCTCTAATACGGCGATTTCATCAATGGCACGTAATATTAAATCATAAGCTTAAAAAAAGACTGGATCAAAGTCTGTGGGAAACAGGAATGCTTATAAAGAGCAAAAGGCAAGATAACCTTTGATCCAGGCTAAGCCTAAAAGTTAAGTATCTGCGGTTAGCATGGAACGATGAAAAAAAAGGATAGCAGTAGCATGACAAAAGAAATGGTTGAGGATTTCAAAGAAGATTTTTCTCTCTTCATTGAAGCAGGCTTTATAGCAGTGAAACAGCTTGATGAGATAAGTGCTTCACGTATCTTCCAAGCTGCACAAACCCTCAATCCTGAAAGCACAGCCCCTCAAATTGGCCTAGGCTATATAGCTCTTAATAAATTGGAAGTTAAGCAAGCTACAAAAATTTTTGAGGAAGTGGTTCAAAAAGAGCCCGAAAATTATTTAGCACAGACTTTTTTGGGTATAAGCTTCCTATTAACGAAGCCTAAACGTAAAAAAGGGGAAAAGCTTATTCAAGAAGCTATGGATAAAAGCAATGACCCAACAGTTAAAAACTTGGGATTCCTTTCGTTGCAATGGGCACAAAAAGATTTAAATGATTTAAAATCACACTTTTTTAATCATGAAAAAGGTGAAGTAAAAAAATAAAAGTAGAGTAGCTTAACAGTCTTAATAATTAGTTAATCTAATGAAATTAAGATAGGAAGTTAAATATTATGACACTAGATAAAATAGACGAAATAAAAAAGATAGGCAGTTCGAAGCTTAATGCAAACGCAGAAGCAGAAGGGCTTGTTAATAAAGATCACTTTGAATCTTTGATGCTACAGCAAGAGCAACAGCAAAAGCAGCAAAAAGAAGCCATGACTGTTGAAAAAATTGAGTCGACCAATACTAAGCCTACCTTAATGGAGCAAGTGGCCGAGCTTAATAAAAAAGTGGATCAAGTTAAAAAAGTACAGCCTGTAGATATTGTAGCCCAAGCTCAAGATGTCATGTCACGCATGTCTCAAATTCAAGACCAGCTTGCTCTTCCTGGCCAGGCTATTAAACCAGCTTTCCGTAATCTTTTAAAAAACAAGCTTACCCATATTAACGATAACTTGCGGATAGCTCTTTCTGCTGCCGGGGTAGAAAATGTTCCCCCTGCTCCCCAAGCCATCTCTCCCAATCCCATCGACCGCTTTTTAGGCTTCCTTACCGATGGACAAGCACAATTAAAATCGATTACTAAAGAAGTTCAATACATGCATTTAAATAAAAATAATATAAATGCTGCAGCCATGCTAGCCGTACAAATTAAAGTAGGCTTTATTCAACAAGAACTAGAATTTTTTAGTAGCGTATTGAATAAAGCCCTAGAATCTACCAAAACAATTATGAACGTCCAAGTCTAGTTTCAAGAAGATGCTTGCAAGTTGATTTGAATCATTAATAAAAGACTACTATTGCCATCACTTTAAGCATATTGAGAAGATTAAGGAGCACTATTAATAATGAGCTTGGATGATAGATTTGATAAACTCTTAGGAAGTATTGATGAGCTAGAGTTGACTACCGTCAATGGACGCATCACAGAAATAGTAGGAATGCTTATCAAAGCTATTGTTCCTAACGTAAAAATTGGAGAAGTTTGTCTTGTCAAACGTGAGGGGGAGCCATTACGCACAGAAGTAGTAGGTTTTACCCGTGAGGAGGTTCTTCTTTCCCCGCTAGGAGAAATGAAAGGGATAGGACCTTCTTCAGAAGTTATCCCCACTCATATGCCTCTCCATATTAAGGTAGGCCCTAATCTCTTAGGACGTGTCCTGAATGGGCTAGGAGAGCCCCTAGATGTAGAAACTAAAGGCCCTTTAGAAGTAGATGAGATTTATCCAGTTCTTCAAGCTCCGCCAGATCCCGTTAAAAGAAAAAGAATTGAATCTCCTTTATCTGTTGGAGTGCGGGCAATAGACGGAGTTTTAACTACCGGCTTAGGACAAAGGGTAGGAATTTTTGCAGCTGCCGGTGGAGGTAAATCTACCTTACTAGGTATGATTGCTCGTAATGCACGTGCGGATGTTAACGTAATCAGCCTCATTGGGGAGAGGGGACGTGAACTACGCGATTTTATCGAAAAAGATTTAGGACCCGAAGGTTTAGCGCGCTCTGTGTTGGTCGTATCCACTTCTGATCAAGCCTCTCAGCTACGGCTCAATGCTGCCTATGTGGGAACAGCTATCGCCGAATACTTTAGAGATCAAGGTAAGTCGGTAATTTTAATGATGGACTCTGTGACTCGCTTTGCGCGTGCCTTGCGTGAAGTGGGTTTAGCTGCTGGAGAACCACCTGCCCGTGCCGGTTACACCCCCTCTGTTTTCTCCACGCTGCCTAAGCTATTAGAACGTGCTGGCAACTCAGATAAAGGCTCTATTACCGCCTTCTATACTATTTTGGTAGCAGGTGATGATATGAATGAGCCCGTAGCCGATGAAGTGCGCTCTATTTTAGATGGTCACTTAATTTTATCTGCCGATCTGGCGCGTCAATATCACTATCCTGCCATCGATGTACTTTCTTCTGCCAGCCGGGTGATTATGTCGATTGTTCCTAAAGATCATTTACAATTGGTGGGTAAATTAAAAGAAGTATTAGCTAACTACAAAAAAAATGAGCTCTTAATTAAAATTGGTGAATATAAACGAGGAGCTGATAAAGCAGGCGACTTTGCCATCGATTATATTGATAAAGTTAATAGGTTTTTAAAACAAGGCGTGGAAGAAAAATGCTCTTTTGAAGAGACCTATCAATTGCTAAAAAATCTTTTCAAATGATAAGGGCTATGAGTTTTCATGAATAGTATAATATATCCTTTGAAGCAGGTCTTAGATATCAAGCGAAGACGTGTAGAAGATGCTGAAAAAGTTTTAAAAGAGAAAAAAGAGTTATTAACAAAGGAAGAGGAAAAGTTAAAAAATGTAGAAGCTGTAAGAGACAAGGTTTTGGCACATCAACAAGACAAATTGCAGCAATTACGTATTGAAAGCAGCCACCTTACAACTAGTCCTAAAGTTCAGCAAATGAAAATTTATCTGAAAGTAGTAGCAGAAAAATTACAGATAGAAGAAAAAAAAGTTAAGGATCAAAAAGATCAAGTTAAAATGGCTCAA
>NZ_JSDQ01000010.1:0-12558 GCF_000813665.1 Neochlamydia sp. EPS4
GAAAGTAGTAGCAGGAAAATTATAGATAGAAGAAAAAGTTAAGGATCAAAAAGATCAAGTTAAAATGGCTCAAAAAAAAGTAGAGGAAGCTAAACAAGAATTGGATCGAAAGCGTTTAGAAGTGGATAAGCTCAAAACTCATCAAGAAGACTGGACAAAAGAAAGAGCTAAAGAATTAGAAATTATAGAAGCACGTGAGCAAGATGAATTAGGAAGCACCATGTTCTTGGGTAGAATGCAATCCACAAAAGCTTCAAAACAATAAAAAATTAATTTCTGTCTGATGGGCAGTGAAAAAGACAGAAAAGGAGTTAGCTAATATGTATAACTTTAAAATTACAGGCGATCAGAATAAAGATAATGTCACTATTAGTCGCGCCTCAAACTCTAAGCCTTCAGGCGCTTCCTCTCGCGATTTCCAAAAGGTTCTTGGCGAAAAGGAACGTCGCCAAAAAGAGGAAGAAGAAGATTCTAAAAAAGCAAAAACTGTAGATCCTTCTTTTGAAACAGAAGCTCTTTTTCTCGCCGAAGAAATACCTAGTCCAAAACAGCCCTCCCTGTTTGATCTTTCTAAAGAAGTAGTGAAAAAGAAAAATGAGAGCGAGACTTCCGAAGTAGCTAAAATGGTCTCTTCAGACGAACTTCCTATGGAATCCCCTAATGGACTCTATAAAAACTTAGCATTAAAAGAAAAAGCTTCGCGGTCTAAAACAGGGGAAGGAATGTGGGAAGAATCTCCTAAAGATAAGGTAGAAGCTTATGAAGACAAAAAATCCATACGCTTTTCCCAAGAGGCAGGGGATTTATCTCATGTTAACCCTCTAGCTTTGAATGTAAGCTCTAGTTCTCAGTCTCATAATCAAAACTTAGAAACAAATATGCCTTCTCAAAAGCTGACCACGCAACAGCTAATAGATGCTATTGTGAAAGCTATCACTACAATAGATAGCCAAGGCAAGACGGATACCATCGTTACTTTAAAGCATCCTCCTATGTTTGCAGGTGCCAATCTGGTGCTCACTTCCTATGAAAGTGCTAAAGGAGAATTCAATATTCGCTTTGAAAATCTCACCCAGGGTGCAAAATCATTCATGGATATGCAACAAAATCAACAATCCTTGCTTTCATCCTTAAATGAAAAAGGATATACTGTCCATATGGTAGTGGCTACTACCCAAATTGAAACTCCTCCATTTAATCCTGCGGCACCTCAGCAACCCCCACGCGATGGCCAGCAAGAGGAGCAGCAAAAACGGCAAGACAATAGAAAACAAAAAGAAGATGAAGAAAGTTAATGATTGCGAATTCTTACGAGAGCTAAAAAGATAAACTGCTTGGGCCAGCTCCTACTGACTAGGGTAAAACCTTTTTCTTCTAAAAACTTACTTGTTGAAAAATTGGTTAAAATAGACGCCCCTATCCTTGATAAAGAGGAGTAGAATTAAGTTAAAAATAGCTATAAATATTAAAATGCAAATCTTTAAAAAACCTTATCTCATAGGGCTTACAGTTTTTAAAAAGTCTAATATTTATTAGGTACTTTGCTAAGAAAGATTAGAATTTTTAAAATTGTACTTTTGCATTGACAATCTCGGCTCCTTTTATGTCATTATAAAGAGGTCTATAACATTTTATGAAGGCGTGCGCGTGACTTCCCCTAAAGCTTCTATGCCATACGATTGGCTTAAACAAATTCCTACCGCTCTTTTGCAACTCGATGAAATCCCGCTTATTGGATCATCCCCTCCTTTTCCTTGGGAAGATTTATCTAAAGGGTTGGAAGAAATTTTTCAGATCCCAGATTTTAAAATAGAACCCACTCCTTTTCAATGGCGTACAAAAGACGAGCTAGGCGCCGGAATGGGTCCAGTTATCCCCCTCTCTTGCTCGATTCCCTCTCTAGAAGGTCAATTGACCTGGGTAATGGCAGCAGAAGATATCTATCGTTTGATATCTCTCCTCCTTAACGAGGATTGCCATGAGCACGATGTACTCGAAGATGAATTCCTGCAAGGTTTTTACTACTTTGCTGCCTACGAGGTGATACACTTAATCAATAAGCTTCCTTTCGATCAATCTCTTTCCCCACAGATTCTACAAGAAAGTAGCATGCCGATAGAAGATTCCCTTTGCATGGACATCAAAATTCAACTGCGGGGAAAGACTTTAATAGGACGTATGATTGTCTCACCTACCTTCCGTCGTTCTTGGAAAGAAAAATATGCCGAGCGTTCTCTAGAACTTCCTCTGCATGCATCGCTGGCCGAACAACTGACAATTCCTGTGCATATAGAAGCAGGCAGAACCTCTATCCATCCATCAGAATGGAAAACCGTTAGAAAAGGAGATTTTATTCTTCTGGATTCTTGCACAGTAAAACCTTATGATGATAAAGGTGGGCGTATTACCCTTACTGTCAATGGAATCCCTTTTTTTATTGGAAAAATTAAAGACGGAAATATTAAAATCTTGGACCACCCATTGTATTATCAAGAGGAAGAGACCTTTATGAGTAAAATTCCCTCCGAAGAACAGGATGATTCATCTTTAGATTTTGAGTCAGAATTAGAATTTGATTCTGAAATGGAATCTGACATGGAATCCGATTTTGACTCAGAAATGGAAGCAGAAGATGAGTCTGAAGAAGCATCTAACCTGGCCCCCGACGAGAAACTTAAAGATAGAGAAATAGAAGAAGAGCTTACCTCTTCAGAAGAAGAATCTTCCGCCGTGATACCCACAGAAACGTCGATCAAAATTGATGAGATTCCTTTATCTATTATCATCGAAGTAGGCCGTCTGCAAATGTCGGTGAAAAAAATGCTTGAACTGCAGCCAGGCAATTTGTTGGAGCTAGATGTTCATCCTGAAAACGGTGTCGACCTGGTCGTCAATGGAAGACGTATTGCCAAAGGTGAATTGATTAGGCTAGGTGAAGCCTTAGGCGTAAGAATTCTAGATATTAGCTAAACCGCCCTGCCCTGCAAAGGAGAAAATTTATTTTGCCTGTATAGCTCTCATAATTTTTGAGAAAATAAAAATGTAGGCTTGATTCTATCTTATGACTGCTTCTGAATCCCATCAACGCCCTACCCTACCTGCCGTGCCATCGGATAAAGAAAGTTTTCTATCCCTCCCCCTTCCTAAAAAAATCGGTCCTTACAAGATTGAAGCACTTTTAGAAAAAGGAGGAATGAGCATCCTTTATTTAGGCACGCATCCTGAAACCAATGAACCTACAACTATCAAAGTTCTTTCTCCTAAATTTGTTTCTAATCCCGAAATTGTTGAACGTTTTCTAAAAGAAGCTGAGATTATAGCCTTGGCAGATCATCCTAACATTGTCAAGCTGTATGGGCAAGGTAAATGGGCTGGAGGGCTTTACATCGCCATGGAATTCATCCAAGGTATTTCTTTGCGCCAATACATCTTGCAAACCCCTATATCTCTTAGAAGAGCGTTAGAAATTATCATAGATATTTCCTATGCACTTTGTCATCTTCATACCCATGGGGTTATTCATCGAGATTTAAAGCCTGAAAATATCCTAGTGACTGAATCTGATGTCATCAAAGTGATAGACTTTGGCATCGCCCAACTTCTTAAAGAATCTTCTTCCGATATTTCTAAACAGCCAAGAATGATAGGCACACCTATCTATATGAGCCCTGAGCAGCAGCAGCATCCCGACTCAGTCTCTTTTCCTTCAGATATATATTCATTAGGTATTATTGCTTATGAACTTATGCTAGGCAAACTTAGCCAGGGGCATATTCATCTTTCTTTAATGCCCAAAGGCATGCAAAAAATTCTTGTGAAAGCTTTGCAACCAGAAGTTAGGGACAGATACCAAGATATTGTAGATTTTATTGCTGCTGTATCTGGTTATCTAAATTCTGAGAGCTTTGAGAAAGATAAAATCGTTAAAGATTACTTGAGCGAATTATCAGAAAGCTTACGTCGCACCCAAGCAGTCCTAAGTCATGATAAAGCCCCCCAATGGAACGGCGTGCACGTCAAAGTTACAGCCTCTAACACCCATGCTATTGCAGGAGTGTATTACGATTTTCTCGAAATAAATCCAGGTTCGTACGGCATTGCTTTTGCCGAATCTTCCTTAAACTACTCCGATGGCATGGTGGTTTGCTCTATTTTTCGTGGTATGCTAAAAGCTCTTTACAAAAGAGTAACTGACCTTAAAGAATTAGCTTATCTCCTTAACCAGCTCATCATCGAAGACGGTTTGGATAAAAGCCTTAAATTTAATTACTTAACGATTGATACGCAGCAAAATAAGGTGCAATATTTAATTTGTGGCCATAGCTATTTATGGGCTCGACCCCATCATAAAACGCCTTTTAAAGTCATTTGCGAAAATCCGCCCTTAGGGAGTGATCCCCATTCGCAATTCCAAATTCAGCAAGTCGATTGGAAATCTAATGATTCTTATATATTAAGTAATACCAATCTGGAAATGTCGGAGAAGGAGTTGTTGGAAATTTGGCAATCAGCAGAAAAGCTAACCCCTCCTTTATGGATGGAAATTTTTCTACGAAGAAAAAGAGCCATGCATAAAATTTTATCAGAAAAAGCAATTACCTTCATTGCTATACAGTCTCTAGCCTAACTAGGCTAAAGTTTAAGATTTAATTTAAGAAGCTTTTAAGTTTAAGAAAAAGCACTGAGCTATGCCCTCATCCTTTTACGCTCGCTCGCTTATTTTTAAATTCTCTCCTGCATTAGCCCTATTAGTACTAGAGGGGTAATCATGCATATATCATGCTGGGTCTTTGATCATGAAAATTATAGTCACTCGCTTGATGCTTTTCATCGCCAGTAAAACCCTTCTAGCCAATAGCTCCAGCATGGCCTAATACAGCTCTGGGCATAATATTATGCGCTTAAAAAACTAAGCCTACCCCCTCTTCTGAAAGCTATTTCTCTACTTAGTTCGAGCTGAATTAACCTAAAAAATTTCTTCATTGCATCCATTTTAGAAAGAAAATTGCGAAGTTTCTTTCCGTACTAAGCTAAAAAACTGCAAACCCAAGAATTTTTGTTGATGATTATGAAAATTGGCTAAAAATTAAGAGTTTTAAAGTAGCAGGTAGCCTTCCAGATAGGATAATGAAGCAATCAATTAAAAAAGAAAACGAGCTTTTATAGCCTGAATAAAGACGTTTGGGAGAATTCTGAGCAATTAGCCAGTTGTTAATTAAACGCATGTAATGGCCAATTCCACATAAAATGGCTTTAAGACAACCTATTAAGCGGCTTTTAAGATAATTACATCCCCGTTTGCCATCATTCTTCATGTGGCCGATATGAGGTTCTATCGCTTGCCGTCTTTTTAGCTTAAGGTTTGATCTACTGAGTTAGGCCTTTTCTTTGCCCAGAAATAAATATAGTTTTACCTTCTAGCGTCTGACCTCGATAGCCTTTATCGACAAAAACTACTTCGATGTTTTTGTCACTATTGCTTTCAGCTTTCCTAATAGCTTCTTCAAGCGTGTGCCCATCGTAAGGGTTGCCATGGAGGGCTCTGACATCTAAAGCTAACCTTCTTGAGGGGTAATCACTAGCGCAGCCTTGCAGCCAAATTCATATCTTTTCTCAATTTCACCTTTAGCAATACATTCCACATGGGGCTCATGCAGGCTCTACACTTTACGTGAATCATTTCTTTGTTGAGCATAAATACGCTTGATACTTTCTAAAAAAGAGCTTTCTGGCTCAAAGGCTTGCTCTCCTGTCTTTCCCTCAAAACCCCGTATTACTCTTCCCAAGTGAGTAGGCAGCCTTTTTTTTCTCTTTTAGCTCTTTTCATTTGGCGGTCATAGGCTTTAAGCGAGCACGCATGCGCAAAGCTGTTTTAGCTAGCTTCTTATAGGTTTATTGCAAAGTGATTGGGTGATTATCAGCCATTTTTACAAATGCTTGAATAGACTTAAAGCAAAGCTTGGCATCGGTAGGAAAAGCGATAGCTTTAGGCATCGCTGTTGTATCGGCAATGACTTTTTTTAAGGCTTTTTTTTCACTGCACCGCTCAAAACAGCTGCTGCAATCGTTCCTTGTAAAATCTTGCTAAACCTAGCTTCTCCTAACCTAGAACTCCATTTAATTAAAAAAGTAGGATGGATAGGCAGCTCATGCTGGAAATGATCATATCCACAAAAATATTGCCGGTAAGGATTTTCTACCCATCGCTACACCACCTTTTCATCAGAAATTCCATCCATGTGCTGCAAGATAAAGAGCCCTACAACTAGCCTTACAGGCTTAGCTGGTTGGCCTACATTTTTTACAAACAGCTTATCAAACTCTTCTTCCAGCCGCTTCCATTCAATCAACTTGGATAGCTGGACGAGAAGATGTTTCTAGTTAAGCTCATTGCTAAAGCGGAATTTAAAAATAAGACCCTGTTGATTGTTTAGCTTATTGGGTTTCATAGTGAACTTTGCAAGAAATTAAGAACTTTATATGGATTTACTTGTAAAGAAAGTATAGAAATTTTGATAAAAAAACGTTCCTAAATCCTAACTGAGGGCGAAAATGCTTTAAACCATATTGAGCTAATGTAAGCTTGGACTTCTTAAGGAAGGGATGTAAAAACATCCGCCGTAATTGCAATTGGTTTTACTGGCTTTATAGACATATCTCAAAAAAAAATAGATTTTTTATTAAAAGAAAAGTTTTTTTGCAGATTTTCAAAATTTTCTAGGCAAATGAAAGGTCCTAAATAGCTACATGAATAGTTACATGGATAGTTAAACTTATTTTTAAGTTTATTATTAAGTATCTAATAATTCGCCAATTCTATAACAACTATTTTTTGTTATTAAGAACAAGTTCAATAAACTACAAATTAATTAGAGAGAAAAAACTTCACTTTTCTATGAAAATTCTCCTTGATCTAAATGAATAAATAAAATATTCATTAAGGGTAAGTCTTTCTTTATGAAGCCTTTTAACTATTTTTGATTTAACTTAAGGAGCTTGTATGATTAATTTAGATTCAAAGGAGCTATTAGAAACTGACTTTAATGCTTTAGCTAGAAAAATCCTAACTCTAGAAAATCAAACCAACAATTTTAATGAAAAAGTTGATAACCTTGCTAAAGCTATTTTGATTAAAAATGAACGCCATGAGCAGCACTTGAAAACGCTGTGCGAACAAAATCAATTATTCATGGCAACCATTATAAAGTTAAAGAGTGATAATATAATTCTTACGACTGAAAATAAAGATTTAAAGCAAGAAGCGCAAAAATGGAAAAATAAAACCAGCAAAACTCAAGCTGTCATGCAGCTAGCCTTACAGGCAAACGAACAATTCGGAGAAGCTGTCCAAGCTTTAACGACAGACAAGGAAAATCTTTCCCAAGAAAATCGCTCTTTGAAAGAAGATAATGCTAAATTAACGAAAGCTAACCATGTATTTAAACAGGATAACGCTAATCTTAGAGCGGAAAACCAAATATTTAAAGATAAGAACCAGGAACTTAATGATGACAAACGTGCTCTTGAAAATGAAAACAAAGGTCTGGCCACTAAAGTTCAAGCGATTGAGGATAAATTTCAAACTTTGGTAAAAGAAAATGAGCAGCTTAGGGACCTAGAAGGGCGACTACACCAACAAATGACCTTGCTAACCCAACAGGCACAAGAAACACCTACTCTTCCGCCAAAAATATTAAAATTAATGATAGATGGAGGCCTGAAAGTAAATCCCGACACTCCCCTAACCGAAGCTATTAGGCAGATCTTTGAAATTAACGAAAATTTAAAGAAAAAAAACAAAGAACTACAAGCTACTCTAATGCGCATTGAAAGTACGCTGGGATTACAAAGAGGGGTAAGCTGCGATTCAATTTTAAGGGCAATCAACAAAGCAATCGTTATTCCTAATAAGCTTAAAATTTTAGGGAATAAGCTGGTTATTACAAATCTGTTAAAGAAGGATTATCAACCCGAGGATGTATTAGAAATATTGAACGGGATTTTAAATGATTATCTAGATTTTAGAAGGTACCAACCCTTGATATGCAAAGAACTAGGTATAAAAGCAACTTCTAATATTGAAACAATCTTAAAGAAAATGCAGGAAAAAAAAGATGAAAGTGGCGTTAGTGCTTACTTTAGCAGGCTAGGGAGATCCACACTGTGCCTACTTTCTTTAGGATTTGCAAAAGTAGTATAAATTGCAAGCAAACAGCTATTTTTAATATTGATTAAGAAGTTAAGCTTACCGGCCCAATTTTTCGTGTACATAGAAGCTAAAGAGAAAACTTAGCTTCTAAAGCTATAGAATGGATAACCAGCTTATTAAACATAACATAAGGGTTAACAATATGGTAGTTAAAGAAATTCCTTTAGATAATCCAGTTCCCCTCTTGCGAGAACAAACTATACAAGTTAATGCAAAAATAGCTCAATTGGAGCAGGATGCAGCCATCCAGAATGTAATAGACCAAATGTTTGCAATGGACATTCGACAGATGGAAAATGAACGAATTAGGCTAAGCAACATTGTGCATTTGCAACACTCAGAATTAAGTAGAGAATTCAAGCAAAGGCGCATAGAGGTAGAAGAAGTAACAGCTATACTGGATATAACCCTAGAGAACCTGACGGCCTCAAATGAAAATTCTTCCAAGCTTATACAAGCGCAACTGCAGCTTAAAAAAGACTTTAAATTAATAAGGAACCAGCAAGCCGAGCTAAAAAAAGCTTTCAAGCTCATCGAACAAGATCACGCCCAAATAGCAGAAGATCACGCCCAAATAGCAAAAGATCATGATCAAATAGCAAATGATCAAGCAGATATAGCAAAAGATCAGGCAAAAATAAGACAAGAGCAACAACAGATAAGAGGAAATTTAGAGCGCGTAGAAGAGGGTCGCGTAAGTCTTAGCAAAAGTTTTGCTAGCTTAAAGATAAGCTTTAAAGAAATAAGTAGACAACTAGATACCATGCTAGAAGAAGGCCTTCTTCCTCAACAAGATGCAGATCTAAGTGAGAAAGAAATTGATGAAAAAGCTGCTATTAAAAGAAACGAGATTACTAAGCAATATATGCAAGATTGGGAGGATGAAATACAACGCGAATCTGATGAAAATAAGGCATTAAATTCGCAAAGCCCTCAAGAATTTGCTGAACAGCTGGAAGATTCTAGCTTGAATGCAGAAGAAATAGCTGCAAGGGGAGAAACATCTTTTCTCTCTACAGCCCAGCAAACGCAAGGAAGTGAAGCCTTAAAAAGTCCCGGATGGTTGGGTGCATTAAAATATAAGATGGGAACATGGAAACATACTGCTTTAAAGGTTACAGAATTTTTTACACGCTCAGCCTGCTTGGCTACTATAGTTTCAGTCGGTTTAACTAGTTTTTTTGCTATAAAGGCTACCTTGGTATAACGGCATGAAAAGAGGCAAAGCTTTCTTTGCCTTTTTTCAAACTTTTGATGGGTGCTTAAATTGTTAAACTTATTTAACGCGAGTTATCGGATAAGAAAACAATTTAAAGCTGTTTCAAATCATGCCTTGAACTGTAACCCAACTCATTAACTTTTGTTTTTCCGCAGAAGTAAATTGAATGCAGGGCTTACAGGGTTCATAAGCATAGGCCACTATTCCGCTGATTAGATTGGCAAAAAAATTCCAAGGGCTGCAATGTCGATGGTGTTCGATTTGACAAGAATTTTTCAATTTATTGTTAACGCTTTCAATAGAGGCTGAAGAGATAGGATGGATTTTATTTCCTTGGGTAGTGATGTGATGGCTTTTCAGCATTTTTATTCTTTAAAAACAATATAAAAAATTAAAAAAGCAAATCAAACGAATTCGCATCCTTATCAATGAAAAAAAACTCACAAATGATCTAACAGCGCTTTTTTTTCAGATAAATTCAAGGAAAAGGCGGAGACCTTCTAAGCATTTAGGAGCAGCCACAGGTTTTGACGATTAAGTGACGCGGCAATTCTGGTTTGGCTAAAAGAATAAGATTGATTCTTTGCCTTATTTAAGAAAAACGGCTCTTTTTGGTGCCTTGTTTTAATTCTTCTACTGCATGATGGAATACAATACGCCTAGCTTCTTCCTGTCAAGAAAAGTTGTTCTCCCAGCTATAACACCCTGCAGAAAAAGAGAAAAACTTCTTGCCGTTATAATGTGTAGGTTAGTTTAAGCTTGCTTAGTTACGGGAAGAAAAGCGGATTGCTTCTTTAAAGATAAGATAGCTAAAAGTTTTTTATTTCATTTTAGCCCATCCCAATTTAAAAAGTACCTAAAGCCATTTTACAATTGAAAACGCTGCCTTATTTTTACGGCGATATCTTTCAAAGGATTTTCCGCTAATTCAAGCGTTTGCAGATCAGACAGCTGCCCAATTTCTGCAGGCAGAGCGGTGAGCTGGTTTTGATTTAAGTAAAGCCTTTGCAGCTGAGACAATTGACCTATTTCTGCAGGCAGAGCGGTGAGCTGGTTTTGGCTTAAGTTAAGCCATTTCAGCTGAGACAACTGCCCGATTTCTACAGGTAGGCTGGTGAGCTGGTTTTGATTTAAGTCAAGCGTTTGCAGATCAGACAGCTGCCCAATTTCTATAGGCAGAGCGGTGAGCTGGTTTTGATTTAAGTAAAGCGTTTGCAGCTGAGACAATTGACCTATTTCTGCAGGCAGACTGGTAAGCTGGTTTTGATTTAAGTAAAGCAATTGTAGCTGAGACAGCTGCCCGATTTCTGCAGGAAGGCTGGTGAGTTGGTTTTGATTTAATTCAAGCCATTGCAGCTGAGACAGCTGCCCGATTTCTGTAGGCAGAGCGGTGAGCTGGTTTTGGCTTAAATCAAGATCTAGCAGCTGAGGCAATTGCCCAATTTCTGCAGGCAGACTGGTGAGCTGGTTTTGATTTAATTTAAGCGTTTGCAGCTCAGACAGCTGCCCAATTTCTGTAGGCAGGCTGGTGAGCTGGTTTTGATTTAAAACAAGCGTTCGCAGCTTAGACAGCTGCCCAATTTCTGCAGGCAGACTGGTGAGCTGGTTGAAGTTTAAGATAAGCGCTTCCAGCTGAGACAGCTGCCCAATTTCTGTAGGCAGAGTGGTGAGCTGGTTTTCATTTAAGTAAAGCCATTGCAGCTGAGATAGCTGTTGGATTTCTGCAGGAAGGCTGGTGAGCTGGTTTTGATTTAAGTAAAGCCGTGTCAGCTTAGACAATTGGCCTATTTCTGGGGGTAAGCAAGTCAAGCCTGCTTTAGATAAATCTAAGGCCGTGAGGTTTTTACAATTTTCTTCAATCCAATCTCTAAATAGCTTTCCTTTTTTTTCTAGAGGCAAATATTTGATTGCTTCTCGGCTCAAGTATTCTTCCCCACCAGGAAGTTTTTTCCAAACTAAAAGGCGATTAATATTTACAAGATAAGAGGAGTAATTAGTCAGAGTAAAATATCTTTTTTGCTCGGTTATCCATTTAAATTCTAATTCTAGAGGTGAAAGAGATCTAGCCAAAGTAAAGATTTGCCTAAAGATTGCATTTATCTTTGCTGCTTCAGAAAGTTTTTCTTCTAGCTTATAAATCCTATCTACAATAAGAGCCTGCTTCTTAACATTTCCTTGAGGAACATGCACTTTACCTATTTGCTTATAAAGAGGGGGCATGACTTCAGAAGCCAGCAAATGATGCCATCTTTTACAGACGCTAAATAAGGAAGGAACTGCGCAAGCCTCCAAGATAGGGAGCAGCAATTCATTGGGCAAGCTTTCAATAGATGTCGATGAGATAGGGTGCATTTTATTTCCTTGGGTAGTGATAACTTTTTCAGCATTTTTATTTTTTAAAGGCAGTATAAAAAAATTAAAAAAGCAAGTCAAACGAATTCGTGCTCTTACCAATGAAAAACCACTCACAGATAATCTACCCGCATTTTTTTTTCAGATAGATTCAAGGAAAAGGGGGAGACCTTTCAAGCATTTAGGAGCAGCCACAGGTTTTGACGATTAAGTGACGCGGCAATTCTGGTTTGGCTAAAAGAATAAGATTGATTCTTTGCCTTATTTGAGAAAAACGGCTTTTTTTGGCGTAATGTTTTAATTCTTTTACCGAATGATGAAATACAATACGCCTAGCTTCTTCCTATCAAGAAAAGTTGTTCTCCCAGCATAGCAATCTGCAGAAAAAGAGAAAAGCTTCTTGTCATTATAATGTGTAGGTCATTTTAGACTTGCTTAGTTGCCGGAAGAAAAGCTGATTACTTGTTTAAAGATAAGATGGCTAAAAGTTTTTTATTTCATTTTAGCCCCCATCCCCATTTAAAAAGTATTTAAGTCTATTCTACAATTGAAAACGCTGCCTTATTTTTTCTGCAATATCTTTCAAAGGAGTTTCCGCTAATTCAAGCGTGTGCAGATCAGACAACCGCTCTATTTTTTTAGGAAGGCTGGTGAGCTGGTTTTGATTTAAGCCAAGCAGTTGCAGCTTAGACAGCTGCTCAATTTCCGCAGGAAGACTAGTGAGCTGGTTTTGATTTAAGTAAAGCGTTTGCAGCTCAGACAGCTGCCCAATTTCTGT
>NZ_JSDQ01000011.1:0-13590 GCF_000813665.1 Neochlamydia sp. EPS4
GGTTTTGATTTAATTCAAGCTGTAGCAGCTGAGACAATTGCCCTATCTCTGCAGCAAGACTAGTGAGCTGGTTTTGATTTAAGTAAAGCGTTTGCAGCTCAGACAGCTGCCCAATTTCTGTAGGAAGGCTGGTGAGCTGGTTGTTGTTTAAGTAAAGCGCTCGCAGCTGAGACAATTGCCCGATTTCTTTAGGCAGGCTGGTGAGCTGGTTTTGATTTAAGTGCGGTTTACTTGTTTAAAGATAAGATGGCTAAAAGTTTTTTTATTTCATTTTAGCTCCTCCCATTTAAGAAGTACTTACGACCATTTTACAATTGAAAACGCTGCCTTATTTTTTCGTCGATATCTTTCAAAGGATTTTCCGCTATTTCAAGCGTTTGTAGGCAAGACAGCCGCTCAATTTCTGCAGGAAGGCTGGTGAGCTGGTTTTGAGTTAATTCAAGCCATTGCAGCTGAGATAACTGGCCTATTTCTGCAGGCAGGCTAGTGAGCTGGTTTTGGTTTAAGCGAAGCCATGTCAGTTGAGACAATTGACCTATTTCTGTAGGAAGGCTAGTGAGCTGGTTTTGATTTAGGTGAAGCTGTAGCAGCTGAGTCAATTGCCCGATTTCCGCAGGCAGAGCGGTGAGCTGGTTTTGATTTAAGGAAAGCTCTTGCAGTTGAGATAACTGGCATATTTCTGCAGGAAGACTGGCAAGCTGGTTTTGATTTAAGTAAAGCCCTTGCAGTTGAGACAATTGACCTATTTCTGCAGGCAGAGCGGCGAGCTGGTTTTGATATAAGTAAAGCCATTGTAGCTGAGACAGCTGCCCGATTTCTACAGGAACGCTCGTGAGCTGGTTTTGATTTAAGGCAAGCTCTTGCAGCTCAGACAGTTGCCCGATTTCTCCAGGCAGAGCGGCGAGCTGGTTTTGATTTAAGCCAAGCGTTTGCAGCTTAGACAGCTGCCCAATTTCTGCAGGCAGACTGGTGAGCTGATTTTGATTTAAGTTAAACATTAGCAGCTGAGACAGCTGCCCGATTTCTGCAGGAAGGCTGGTGAGCTGATTTTGATTTAAGTTAAACATTAGCAGCTGAGACAGCTGCCCAATTTCTGCAGGCAGACTGGTGAGCTGGTTTTCTTTTAAGTCAAGCGTTTGCAGCTGAGACAATTGGCCTATTTCTGAGGGTAAATAAGTCAAGCCTGCTCTAGATAAATCTAAATTCGTGATGTTTTTACAATTTTCTTCAATCCAATCTCTAAGAAGCTCCCCTTTTTTTTCTAGAGGCAAGTGCTTAATTTCTTCTCGGCTCAAGTATTCTTCCCCACCAGGAAGCTTTTTCCAAAGTAAAAGGCGATTAATATTTAAGAGATAAGAAGAGTAGTTAGCCAGAGTTAAGCCTCTTTTTTCTTCTGTTTTCTCTTTAAATTCCAATGGAGCAAGTGATTTAGCTAGAGCGAAGATTTGCGTAAAGATTGCATTTACCTTTTCTGCTCCAGAAAGCTTTTCTTCTAGCTTATAAATCCTATCTACAATAAGAGCCTGCTCCTTAACATTTCCTTGAGGAACATGCACTTTACCTATTTGCTTATAAAGAGGGGGCATGACTTCAGAAGCCAGCAGATGATGCCATCTTTTACAGACGCTAAATAAGGGAGGAACTACGCAAGCCTCTAGGATAGGGAGTAGCAATTCATTGGGCAAGCTTTCAATAGATGCCGAAGAGATAGGATGCATTTTATTTCCTTGGGTAGTAATAACTTTTTCAGCATTATCATTTTTTAGAGACAATATAAAAAAATTAAAAAGCAAGTCAAACGAATTCGTATCCTTATCACCGCGGGGTATAGGCTAACTTGTTAAGCAAAGAGCAAGCTACCGTGCCTTGTAGGTGATAGCTAGATATAGAAGATTTTTGCTCAGCTTTGGGCCGACCAGGCGTAACATGCTTTTGAGTTGCTATAACTTGAGGCTCTATAATCTGTATATATTTAAGTTTTTTTAAAAACTTATCTAATTGGCGTTTAGCATCGCTTGGACATGAAAACTCTTGCGGCATGAGCCTAATAAAGGCTTTGGCTTCTTTTTTACTGCCCTTAAGGTAATGCTTAGCTAAATGATAGGCCGCTTGGCTGGGAGATGACTACCCATCTTTGTTCAAAGCCTGCATAGCAAGAGGTACTCTCAAAAGCTTGATAGCCTTCTACTATCACTACAGTTTTGTCGTAAGGCACTTCGAATATGAGTTCTTTTACCTCTTTGATTTGCATCGGAACGCGCGTGACAAATAAGCTTTGTTCTCTTCTAAAGGCTTGTAAGGGAGCTGGCTATGGAGGAACGTAAATGACTATTTGTGTAAATGGACAAAGCGAAAATATCGCAAATACAATAGATACAAGGCCAAAGCATGTCATTATATAGAACAGATTGCCGAGTCTTCTCCCCATTTATTCGTTTATTGGAAGCTTGGTTATATACCAATGGTTTAGATAATGAGAGCCGGATGAGTCGAGCGGCTCCCGTCTAGTTCTAAGAGGGGGTAGGAGTGAAATTCTCCTGCTCTACTCACTCACAATTGTTTATCAAGCTTTTTACGACAAGGGCTTAGAAATTATTCCTAGGCTTAGAAAGAATATGAAAAACAAGCTAATTTCACTGGTAGATAAGATTTTATTAAGAAAGCGAGGCATCATTGAAAGCGTTAACAATAAATTGAATAACTCTTGTCAAATCGAACATCCTCGGACATCGCAGCTCTTGGAATTTTTTTGCCAATCTAATCAGCGGAATAGTGGCCTATGCTTACGAGCCCTGTAAGCCCCGCATGCAATTTACTCGCACGGAAAAGCAAAAGTTAATGAGTTGGCTTATAGCTTAGGTATAATTGAAGCAGCCTTAGAGGGTTTTCTTATCCGATAACTCGCGTTATTTACTCGCCATCCTAATAGACTTCTTAAGCTTTCTTTCTTAGGAAAAGCTTTAAAGAATCTTTTCCTGTTTAAAAAAAATGCGAAGGATAAGAAGAAGCTGTTTTTGTTTCTCCAATAAGCTCAAATCTTAAAGTAGGAAGGTAAGTTAGCCACATATCGCCTTCTCCCTAAAGATTAAAAACACCCACCTACTTTTTTTTGTCCGATTCTAGCTTGCAAAGCTTATAAGGACGCTTAAAGCTAACATTACCTCAGCCTTTGTCTAAGGCTATTTATCTATTAAGCCTGCCTCTTTTGCCTCTGCCGTGAAAGCCTCTACTTTAAAAAAAACCCTTCTCGCCTCTCCTGTAATGCTCTTGAGAATCCCTTTTGTATGCCTTAGCGTTCTTCCTAATAGTTCCTTTTATAGAAATCTTCGCTCATCTACTATCTTTTGAATAAGAGTGGAAAAAACACCTTTCCTCTGATTTTCATGACCTTATAGCTAGTAAACAGGTTGGTGGATGATCAAATAGCTTAATCAAAAAATTAATTATAAAATTGCATTAAATCAATCGAGACTTTATGATCCTGACTTTTTAGTATGACATAACCCCCTACTCTACATGAAAAAATATTATACCTATCCTAAAGCTTTATCATTAGCTATCTTCATCTTAACCTCATGCTTTTGTTACACCTATATAAAAGCTGAACACTCTGTGCCGTCAACACTTCCCTATGGTGGTGATGAAGCATTAGATAATAAGGAAATACCAGCCACTTTGCCGCCCCTGGCTATTTCTACCCCAGATTCTTCATCTACTCAAGAGAAAAATGAATCGCCAGAAATTGGCCGCTTTTTCTATCCTAAACTTTTTACTTATCCCCAACCTCATACAGCTGATACTCTACCTGAAGGGGCACAGCCTACCGATTCTCTTAACACAGCCAACCAACCAGCCTCGGAACTATTGCCTACTCTTACCCAGCCTCCAGAAGCTCAGCCTGCCTCTTTACAGCCCCCAACTATTTCTCCACCTCAGCTCTCTACGACTTCTGAATCTTCCTCTTCCCCGCAGGGGCACCCTTCTTTTACAACTTCTTCGAGTTCTACCGACCTTCCTTCTATGCTTAATCCTACTTCCTCACCAGAACATATGCGTACCGTTTCCTCGCCAAGCATAGATAACTCTGCCTCTAATCACTCAGCAGGCTTCAATACTCCTATTCAACCTCCTCTTACCTCTGATTCTTCATCACCCCAAACGCCATCCTTATTTCCTTCTTCTTCTCCCCCCTTATTTCAATCCTCAGGGCCTTCCGCGACCAACCAAGATACTACCTCTCCGAATTCTAATATTGGCACACACACCTCTTCTCCTTCTAACTTTAAGCCTCTTACGGCTAGCCCTGCAAATACCAATGAACCTCCTAAAACTATCCTCATTAATTTCAATAATGTCGCTATTACAGAATATATTCGTTTCATTAGCCGCATTTCTAATAAGAATTTTGTATTCGATGAAAACGATTTACAATTTACTGTTACAATAGTCTCAGAAGAACCCACCACTATTGATAATATTATGACAGCTCTACTGCAAGAGCTACGTATCCACGACCTAGAATTGATCGAGCAAGAAAACACTATCATTATTCATCGTAACAGTAAAGTTGCCGGTATCTCCAAGGTGGTGACCGAGGATGGAAGTGTCCATCAAAGACAGAGTTTCGACATTATAACTAAGGTTTTTAGACTAAATACGTTAGAAGCAGAGCGTGCTGCCTTGATTTTAAAACCCATGATTTCTGCTAATGCTTTAGTGGAAGTACTTAAAGAAACTAATCATCTAATAATTACAGATCTATCCTCGAATATTAGAGAAATCAGCGCTTTACTTAATAGCTTGGACAGCCCACAAAGTGGACTGGTTATCGGCCAATATGTTGTGCGTTCCCAATCGGCAGACGCACTTATCGCACTGGCAGGACGGATTATCCAACCAATTGCCCAAGATCAAAAAATTAACTTTATCTCTCATAAAGCAGCCAATAGTATTTTCATCGTAGGAAGCCCTTATCTCGTGGAACGCACTCTATCTATTTTGAAATATCTTGATCAGACAGGAGCCACAACACAAATAATTAACCCTAAAGATCTTAATTTTGGTACAAAACAGCAGACAGGTCAATGGATTTTGGACAAAAATGGCAACTGGCAATTTATTCCTGAAGCAGCTGTTAATGGCAGAGGACCCCCTAAAGGTAATTGGAAAATTGATGAACAAGGTAACTGGTACTTTGAGCCCGGTGAGCCTATTCCTGATGGAAAAGGACCTGATGGTAAGTGGGTTTTAGACAAAGATGGTAACTGGGTTTTTCAGCTCAATCCTGGCAAGCCTATTTCACCCCAAAAAGTGCAGCGTAAAGAAAGAATTGATGCTGAGCTACCTGTAGGCCACATTGAAAGAACTCAATTTTCTATTTATAAGTTGCAATACCGTAAAGGAGAGCAAATTGCTAAGGCTCTAGCTAGGATTGCTGAAAGCCTTACAGCCTCTGGAGCCGGAACCAATACGGACCTCTTAGCTTCTATCAATAGCGTTCAATGGATTGAATCCTCAAACTCGCTTATATTTACGGGAACAAGCGATGCTATTGATAAGATGAGAGAGCTCTTAGGCGACATTGATGTTCCTCTCCGTCAGGTTCTACTTGAAATGCTTATTTTAGAAACAGACATCACCGATTCCTTAAACTTCTCTACTAATGTAGCTTCCAACTTTGGTGGAGGCAATACTTCTGGTGCGGAAGCTTTCTTATCGGGAGCCTCTACTCTACCAGCGGGGATGGCTTCATCAGGTCTTGGTTTAATTCCTAATGCTGCTGCCCAAGCTACAAGTGTAAGCGGTTTTGTACTAGGAGTTATTGGGCAGACCATCACCCATAATGGAAAAGAATATGCGACCTTAGGAGGCCTTGTAAAAGCTTTAACACAAAGGTCTATGTCACGCATTATCATGAATCCTAAAATTCTTACTGAAGATAACTCACCAGCAGAAGTTTTTGTAGGCCTCAACACGCAGTTTCCTACCCAATCTATTGCTAACAACTTAGGTACTATTTTAACACAGAATTTCGAGTTTCGAGATGTCGGCACTAATTTAAAGGTTACCCCCATCATTGGCAGTAATGATATTGTTACTTTGGAAATTCAAGAAGAAGTTAGCTCCATTGTTTCTGGAGGAATTTCGAGCAGCTCAACTGCAACTAGCCAGATAGTGGGCCCTACTACTAAAATTAACAGGACCACAACAAAAGTACATGTTCCCAATAAGTTTTTCTTAATCTTAAGTGGAATGGTAAGCGATACGGACGAAAGAAACCGTACTCAAGTTCCCTGCTTAGGATCCATTCCTGTTTTAGGAGCAGCTTTTAGTGATAAGCAAGTTAAAAATACAAAGCAAAATTTAATGATTTTTATTCATCCTATCATCTTAGATACTGAAGAAGAAATTGACAACATCACTAGACATCAGCAAAATATCTATCGTGTCAAGAGCCGGCGCCCTAAGGAATGGGTTTGCGAAACTGATGAAGCGATGGATTTCTTTAATATTATCAATACAGAAAATTCGGATGGCAGTGAAGATCGTTACTAATCTATTTATAGGCTCAATAGGCCTATGCTTAGTAGCTTGCTCTTTTAAAGAAGCTGGTCAACTTGAGCCAAATATTCAATTTGCTGCGCCTGTGCATGTTATAGAAAATCTTCCCTCCGCTTTTCCGGATTTAACTTCTGAAGAGCTGCAAGAAGATTGGGCTAAAGAACTTCTTATAGCTAACAAGTTTGCTCGGGAAAATGACCTTTATCGCGCTATTACTAGCTATAAACGTGCTTTGATTCTTATTCCTTCAAGCCAGCTCTATCGAAAACAGCAGATAGAATATGATATTATTTTAAGCTATTATTTAGGTGAAAAATATCAAGAAGCTGTAGAGGCTTTTGAGGCTAGTAGCTTGACTAATATCTCAGCTCAATTTCTAGCTTTTGAGAATCTTCTTCAAATTCTTCATGATGCTTATTCAAGAGCAGGCCAACCAGCTAAAGCTGAAAAAGTTTTTGCTCTCCTTGAAAAAGTTCGCCCTAAAGTCGCAGAGAATCTCCAACATGCTGAAGATGTCCTTTATGCCAATTTTTCGGCACTTCACAGTCCATGCTTAGGCTCTAATGAGAATTTATCCTATTTTCTAACTACTTATAATCAACATGCGAAGTCAGTCAGACATGCTAAGACACTTAATGCTCTGCTTCCTGGAGCGGGTTATTACTATTTGGGACAAAAAAATACAGCCATTACCGCCTTCTTAGTCAATTCGCTTTTTATCGCTACCGCTTACTACTTCTTTGATCATGGGAATTGGGCCGCAGGAGCTATTACTACAAGTCTTGAGATGGGATGGTACATAGGAGGAATTAATGGTGCAGGCCTAGGAGCAAAAGAATTTAATGAACATTTATACAAAACATTAGCTAAAGATTATATGATCAAAAATCATCTTTTTCCTGTATTAACTTTTCAGACTTCCTTCTAAATGCCTATACGTATAGCCCTCAACCTCTTCACTCTCTTTCCTCTTGTTCTAATCTCTTTTTGCCTTAGGGCAGAGCCTTGGGGGAAAGATGCCGATTTAGCCCACATTAAGCCCGCTTCCTTGCAAAACCAGCCTTATTACTGTACCACCCCCCTGATGGGCCCTGTTGCCGAAAGCCTCATTGGCTTTCATCAAACAATAATTACACCTATTGATGGCCCTCGCAGTAACTATTTACCTAGCAGCTCACAATATACACTGGATGCTATGCGCAAGTATGGCTTTTTTGTCGGTTTTAGCATGGGCTGTGATCGGTTAATGCGTGAGAATGATGATCCCTGGGTTTACTCTAAAGTGACTGACCAGCAAGGCTACCTTTTAAAATACAATCCCGTCCCATAATTTTTAAAAAGCCTCCTCTTTCGCAAGCCCTTGTTCAATACCCTTTTTGGCAGAGAGCTACATCTATAAGCGGTTATTCGCACTAAAACATTAAAAATGCTATACTCAATGCTTTCAACTTATCAGTTTCCCATTAGTATGCTTAATCGCCTTAATCATGGACTTCCTTTAGTGGTCAGCCTGCCTTTTTTAGAGGAGTATAGAAGAATTAATGCTCAGCTAATTTTTTTATTAAACCTTCGTAATAGGACTAGCTATCTACTTTCCCTAGCTACTACTTCTTCTTTGTTAGGTATTTGATATGCCACTACCTAGTGTTCTTAAACCCTTCCAGGAGAAAGGAGAGAAGCTCTTACAAACAGGAAAGGTTAAAGAAGTAGAGTTTTCAGGAGAAACCTATCAAGTTAAAGTAGTGGATGAAAAAAATCCTCAAGGCGTGTGGTCCTTTCTTCAATTTGATAAGGTCAACCGTTTAAAGGATGCTTTTTGCTCCTGTGAGGAAAGCGAGGATGTGGCCGCCTGCCCCCATTTAGCTGCCGCCTATCTATATATTTTTAACAAAAGCCGCCAACCTCTTCATAAGCGCTTTGAAAAGTCTCTTTGGAATAAGCTGTGTTATCTTTGTGCGGAACAGATGAAATTTGAGGAAGTAAAGTTTAGACCTTCTTCCAAAGGGATTTATACCATTTATGCCAATCGCCAACAAATTTTTTTAGTCCAAAGCACTACAAAAGCTACTGCCGCTCAATTAAAACATCTACTTTTTAATCGCTATAAAGAAACGGAAGAAACTTCTTTAAAATTTTCCAATCTATCGCCAGAAGAGATTCGTCGTTGGAAAGCAGGTCGCCCCAGTCCTATGCTAAGCTATGCACTCTCTTTTTGGAATGACTTGGCAAAGTGGCTGATGTCTCTGCAAGAAGCTGGGGAAACCTATCAAATAGATTTTAGTTATACGCCCCAAGGTATCCCTAATTACATGAGTGTGAAATTTCCTACTCTCTACTGCAAATTTTATATTCCCCACACGCATTTGCCTTTGATTATCCCTGCTTTAGCTACCGTTCATTCGCCTTTGCGTTTGTATCCACTGAAAGCTGACCCTAATATTAAAATAACTTATGATAAAGCACATGCTTGCTTTCTAATTGACTCGAGTAAAACCCCTCCCCCTATTGCCAGCTCCCCCTCTCTTTCTCAAGGCTTTCAATTAGGAAGTTGGCTACTGGTACCTTTTAAAGGATTTTATCCTTTAGATCCTTTAGGCTTATTAAGCTCTAAAGTGATTAGCCAGGCTCATCTAGCACAAGTACTTGATGAAAATTTAGCTTTCATCAAAGAACATTTACAAGGCTGTATTATTCATGAAGGGATCTTTAAAGCTTCCTATGCGATTGCTTTTGATGAACAGTGGAACCTTCATATTCAGTGTTACGTTCACTGCCCTGGAGATCTTAGCAAGCCTATGTCCCAGCTTTTTGATTCATGGGCTTATCTAGAAGAGGAGGGCTTTTACAAGCTAGAAGGCCTGCGATTTAAAGAAGCGAAAACCTTGGTTCCTGCCGAAAAAGTGGGAGAATTTGTCCAGCAGCATCGTACGTGGCTAAATACTCACAAAGGATTTGAAACACACGTAGCGAGCTTAGAGGCATTACTAAACTATAAAATGGATATAGAAAAAGGGTTGCTTTCTTTTCAACGTACAGTAGCTACCCAAGAGCAAACTTTGAAAACTAAGGATTTTGGCCCTTGGATTTACATCGAGAGCCAAGGGTTTTATGCTAAAAATACTACGCCTGTAAGCCTTCCCTTACGCCCTGGGTCTTTCTTAAATCCTGGTCATATTCCTATGTTTATCAGAAATAATCGCGAGGAGCTAAAAGTTATTCCGGGCTTTTTTAGTGAAAAGCAACCTATTGTCCATGCAGGATTAGTAATAAAATTAACTAAAGAGGAGCTCATCCTTGTTGCTCCCACCTTTGATCTATTGCCAGAATACACCCTTAAAGAAGTTTATTTTTTTGACGAATTTACTTATGTAGAGGGAGAAGGCTTTGCTGAACTCCCTTTAACTTGTCGCTTACCCCTAGCTTATCAGAAGGTAGTGGAAATAAAACCTGAGCATCATCTATTTTTTTTAGAGCATGAGCTCAAGAACTTAAAGCCATTTATAAAAAGCCTTGACCCACGCCTTACACCACCTAAAGAGCTTGAGCTTACCGCAAGCGCTATTTCTAAAGCAGATTCTAATACACGCGGGTGGTACACGGTTAACTTAGAGTACACCTCTGAAGAGGGTGCTGTTCCTATCGCAGAGCTATGGACAGCTTCAAAAAAAAATCAGCGCTTTAAATTTACAGAAGCTGGGCTCATTGATTTTGAAGACAAACGCTATGATTGGTTAAAGCTTCTTGCAAAAAAACGCTTAGATAAACGTCATAATCTCCTAACCCTTTCTACGATTGAACTGATTCGTTTGAATGCCTTAGAGCCTATAAAAGAAGGAAAAAAAGAAAAAAATTCCAATCACTCCTCTTCTTTCAATCTTTTAAAAGAGCTTATAGAATTTAAAATTCCTGCTGAACCTAATATATTAGGTCTAAGTTGTGACCTAAGGTCCTATCAACAAAAGGGTCTCCATTGGCTATGGTTTCTTTATCAGCAGGGGCTGTCAGGACTACTTTGCGACGATATGGGACTAGGTAAAACCCACCAAGCGATGGCCCTAATCGCAGCTATTATCAATCATGGCGAAAAGCAAAAACAAAAGGGTAACAGCTATTTTTTAATCATCTGCCCTACCTCGGTCATTTACCATTGGCAGGATAAGCTTGCGCAGTACTTGCCTAACTTACGTGTTTCTACCTTTTATGGCACTCATCGCAGCCTGGATGAATTTCAGGAGCATTATGATATTCTCTTAACTTCTTATGGTGTGTGGCGAATTGAACACCAATTGCTTTCTAAAATATCCTTTGAATTAGCAATTTTTGATGAAATTCAAATTGCAAAAAACTATAGGAGCCGCCTTTACGCCACGCTAGCCCACGTTAATGCCCAGATGCGCCTTGGGCTCACAGGTACTCCTATAGAAAACCATCTGCGTGAGTTAAAATCTTTATTTGATTTAGTTTTACCTACTTATATGCCTGGTGAAAAAGATTATCGCGAGTATTTTGTTAAACCTATTGATAAAAAGCAGGATTTAAAGCGTAAAGCTCTCTTATCACGATTGATAAATCCCTTCGTGCTAAGACGGAAGAAAGAAAATGTCCTTAACGATCTACCAGAAAAAACTGAAGAGATCTCCCATTGCGGACTAACAGAATCTCAAGCTATTCTCTACAATAATGTAGTGGAACAATCGCGACAGGTGGTGCTGGATAAACTTACCCATGGAAGTCAGCCTATCCCTTACCTACATATATTTGCTATCCTTTCATATTTAAAACAAATCTGCGATCATCCCGCCTGCTATCTAAAAACCCCCTCTGAATATAAACTCTACCAAGCTGGCAAATGGGATCTTTTCATCGAGCTATTGAAAGAAGCACGTGAAAGTCACCAGAAAGTTGTGGTATTCTCTCAATATTTGAATATGCTGGATATCATTCAAAAATATCTAGAAGAGCGCCACATTGGCTTTGCTGCTATTCGGGGTTCAACGATTAATCGAGGAGAGCAACTTAAACGCTTTAATGAAGACCCACAGTGTGAAGTTTTTTTAGGTTCTTTGCAAGCTGCAGGATTAGGAGTAGAGCTAACTGCTGCCTCTGTTGTTATCCATTATGATCGCTGGTGGAATGCCGCCCGGGAAAATCAGGCGACAGACCGCGTTCATCGTAGTGGCCAAACTAGAGGAGTTCAAGTTTTCAAATTGGTGACCAAAGGCACTTTTGAAGAAAAAATTGACATGATGATTACTAGAAAAGGAAAACTCATGGAAGATATTGTAGGAGTGGATGATCATCGGCTTTTAAAACAATTTAACCGTGATGAAATTATAGAGCTTCTTCAAAATGTTACTCCTACCTCTTTGCAAGAAAATTAAATTTCTTCTAAGGAAAAATAGAAAAATAGGCTTTTTTTAAATGTACAGGTAGCCCACTTAACTTAAAATTTTTCTTGCTTCTTTTAGCTTTCTTCAACATCTTTTACTTAAAAAAAGCCTAAAAAGGCCAGCAAATGAACCCTTGTTCTTCTATCACTCTTGCACAAGTGCCTAGTGAAATCCTAGTTCCTATTTTAAGGGCTTGCCGTACTTTAGCCAAGCATTACCTTAAGGGCGGTGAAAAAGAAGCCAAAGTCTTTATTAAGCTCATGCCGCAAGAATTTTCATGTCCGAACGATGCTAAGCGTCTATTAGATAATTTTGTAAAAAACTTAAATATATACAAATTATAGAATCTCAAATGATAGCAACTCAAAAGCATGTTACGTCTGGTCGGCCCAAAGCTGAGCAAAAACCTTCTATATCTAGCTATCACCTAAAAGGCACAGTAACTTGCTCTTTGCTTAACAAGTTAGCCTATACCCTCCCTGTGATAAGGATACGAATTGTTTTGACTTGCTTTTTTAATTTTTATACATTGTCTTTAAATAATAAAAATGCTGAAAAAGTCATCATTACCCAAGAAAATAAAATGCATCCTATCTCTTCGACATCTATTGAAAGCTTGCCCAATGAATTGCTGCTCCCTATCTTAGAGGCTTGCGTAGTTCCTCCCTTATTTAGCGTCTGTAAAAGATGGCATCATCTGCTAGCTTCTGCAGTCATGCTCCCTCTTTATAAGCAAATAGGTAAAGTGCATGTTCCTCAAGGAAATGTTAAGGAGCAGGCTCTTATTGTAGATAGGATCTATAAGCTAGAAGAAAAGCTTTCTGAAACAGCAAAGGTAAATGCAATCTTTAGGCAAATCTTTACTTTAGCCAAGTCTCTTTCAACTTTAGAATTTAAATGGAAAACAGAAGAAAAAAGAGGCTTAACGCTGGCTAATTACTCTTCTTATCTCTTAAATATTAATCGCCTTTTACTTTGGAAAAAACTTCCTGAGGGAGAAGAATACTTGGACCGAGAAGAAATTAAGCACTTGTCTCTAGAAAAAAAAGGAGAGCTTCTTAGAGATTGGATTGAAGAAAACTGTAAAAATATCATGGGTTTAGGTTTATATAGAGTAGGCTTGACTTACTTACCCTCAGAAATAGGCCAATTGTCTCAGCTGCAAAGGCTCGACTTAAATCAAAACCAGCTCACCACTCTGCCTGCAGAAATAGGTCAATTGTCTCAATTACGAGGGCTTTACTTAAAACAAAACCAGCTCACCGCTCTGCCTGCAGAAATCGGGCAGCTGTCTCAGCTGAGACGACTTCACTTAAATCAAAACCAGCTCACCAGCCTGCCTGCAGAAATCGGGCGGTTGTCTTGGCTACAAGAGCTTGATTTAAGCCAAAACCAGCTTACCAGCCTTCCTACAGAAATCGAGCAGCTGTCTAAGCTGCAAACGCTTAAATTAAATCAAAACCAGCTCACCTGCCTGCCTGCAGAAATCGGGCAGATGTCTCAGCTTCAAAGGCTTGACTTAAGCCAAAACCAGCTCGCCAGTCTTCCTGTAGAAATTGGGCAGCTGCATCAGCTGCAAACGCTTGAATTAGCGGAAAATCCTTTGAAAGATATCGCCGAAAAAATAAGACAGCGTTTT
>NZ_JSDQ01000012.1:0-4368 GCF_000813665.1 Neochlamydia sp. EPS4
CAATTGTAGAATGGTTGTAAGTGCTTTTTAAATTGGAGTAAGCTAAAGTGAAATAAAAAACTGTTAGCCACCTTATCTTTAAACAAGTAATCCTCGTTTCTTCTCGCAACTAAGCAAGCTTAAACTAACCTACACACTTATAAAGACAAGAAGTTTTTCTCTTTTTCTGCAGATTGTTATAGCTGGGAGGGCAACTTTTCTTGACAGGAAGAAACTGGCGTATTGGATTCCATCATTCGTTAGAAGAATTAAAACATTGCGCCAAAAAAAGCCGTTTTTCTCAAATAAGGCAAAGAATCAATCTCATTCTTTTAGCCGCACCAAAATTGCCGCGTCACTTAATCCCCAAAACATGCGGCTGCTCCTAAATGCTTGGAAGGTCTCCACCCTTTCCTTAAATCTATCTTGGATTAAAGCTCCGGTAGATTATCTGTGAGTTGTTTTTCATTGATAAGGATATGAATTCGTTTGACTTGCTTTTTTAATTTTTATACATTGTCTTTAAATAATAAAAACGCTGAAAAAGTCATCATTACCCAAGAAAATAAAATGCAAACTATCTCTTCGACATCTATTGAAAGCTTGCCCAATGAATTGCTACTCCCTATCTTAGAGGCTTGCGCAGTTCCTTCCTTATTTAGCGTCTGTAAAAGATGGCATCATCTGCTGGCTACTGAAGTCATGCCCCCTCTTTATAAGCAAATAGGTAAAGTGCATGTTCCTCAAGGAAATGTTAGGGAGCAGGCTCTTATTGTAGATAGGATTTATAAGCTAGAAGAAAAGCTTTCTGAAGCAGCAAAGGTAAATGTAATCTTTAGGCAAATCTTTACTTTAGCCAAGTCTTTTTCTCCTTTGGAATTTAAATGGAAAATAGAAGAAAAAACAGGCTTAACGCTGGCTAATTACTTTTCTCATCTCTTAAATATTAATCGTCTTTTACTTTGGAAAAAGCTTCCTGGTGGGAAAGAATACTTAAGACAAGAAAAAATCAAGTATTTACCTTTAGAAAAACAAGGAGAGCTTCTTAGAGATTGGATTGAAGAAAATTGTAAAAACATCAGGAATTTAGATTTATATAAAGCAGGCTTGACTTACTTACCCTCAGAAATAGGCCAATTGTCTCAGCTGCAAACGCTTGACTTAAGAGAAAACCAGCTCACCGCTCTGCCTACAGAAATCGGACAGCTGCCTAAGCTGCAAAGGCTTGAATTAAATCAAAACCAGCTCACCAGTCTGCCTGCAGAAATAGGTCAATTGTCTCAGCTGCTAGAGCTTAACTTAAGAGAAAACCAGCTCGCCAGTCTGCCTGGAGAAATCGGGCAGCTGTCTAAGCTGCGAGTGCTTTACTTAAATCAAAACCAGCTCACCAGTCTTCCTATAGAAATCGGGCAACTGTCTGAGCTGCAAGAGCTTTACTTAAACAACAACCAGCTCACCGCTCTGCCTGCAGGAATAGGTCAATTGTCACAGCTGACACGCCTTTACTTAAATCAAAACCAACTCACCGCTCTACCTACAGAAATCGGACAGCTGTCTGAGCTGCAAGGGCTTTACTTAAATCAAAACCAGCTCACCAGCCTTCCTGCAGAAATCGGGCTGTTGTCTAATCTGCTACAGCTTGATTTAAGGCAAAACCAGCTCACCGCTCTGCCTGCAGGAATAGGTCAATTGTCACAGCTGACACGCCTTTACTTAAATCATAACCAACTCACCGCTCTACCTACAGAAATCGGACAGCTGTCTGAGCTGCAAGGGCTTTACTTAAATCAAAACCAACTCACCAGCCTACCTGTAGAAATCGGGCAGCTGTTTCAGCTGCAAACGCTTGAATTAGCGGAAAATCCTTTGAAAGATATCGCCGAAAAATAAGGCAGCGTTTTCAATTGTAAAATAGTCTTAAATACTTTTTAAATGAGGATGGACTAAAATAAAATAACAAACTTTTAGCCATCCTATATTTGAAGAAGTAATCCGCATTTCTTCCAGCAAATAAGCAAGCTTAAACTAACCTACACATTTATAACGACAAGAAGTTTCTCTCTTTTTCTGCAGATTGCTATGGCTGGGAGAACAACTTTTCTTGATAGGAAGAAACTGGCGTATTGTATTCCATCATGCGGCAGAAGAATTAAAACAAAGCACCAAAAAGAGCCGTTTTCTCAAATAAGGCAAAGAATCAATCTCCTTCTTTTAGCCACACCAAAATTGCCGCGTCACTTAATCCCCAAAACCTGTGTCTGCTCCTAAATGCTTAGAAGGTCTACCCCCTTTCTTTAAATCTATCTGAAATAAAAGCGCAGTAGATTGTCTGTGAATGGTTTTTCATTGATAAGGATACGAATTCGTTTGACTTGCTTTTTTAATTTTTTTATATTGATTTTAATAAATAAAAATGCTGAAAAGTTATCACTACCCAAGGAAATAAATGCATCCTATCTCATCGACATCTATTGAAAGCTTGCCCAATGAATTGCTACTCCCTATCTTAGAGGCTTGCGTAGTTCCTTCCTTATTTAGCGTCTGTAAAAGATGGCATTATCTGCTGGCTACTGAAGTCATGCCCCCTCTTTATAAGCAAATAGGTAAAGTGCATGTTCCTCAAGGAAATGTTAAGGAGCAGGCTCTTATTGTAGATAGGATTTATAAGCTAAAAGAAAAGCTTTCTGAAGCAGCAAAGGTAAATGCAATCTTCAGACAAATCTTTACTTTAGCCAAGTCTCTTTCTCCTTTGGAATTTAAAGAGAAAACAGAAGAAAAAAGAGGCTTAACGCTGGCTAATTACTCTTCTTATCTCTTAAATATTAATCGCCTTTTACTTTGGAAAAAACTTCCTGGTGGGGAAGAATACTTGAGCCGAGAAGAAATTAAGCACTTGCCTCTAGAAAAAAAAGGAGAGCTTCTTAGAGATTGGATTGAAGAAAATTGTAAAAACATCACGATTTTAGATTTATCTAGAGTAGGCTTGACTTATTTACCCCCAGAAATATGCCAGTTATCTCAACTGCAAGAGCTTAATTTAAGCCGAAACCAGCTCACCGCTCTGCCTGTAGGAATAAACCAGCTATCCCAGCTGCAAGAGTTTGACTTACATAGAAATCAGCTCACCGCCCTTCCGGTAGAGATAGGGCAGCTATCACAGCTACAAGAGCTTGACTTACATAGAAATCAGCTCACCTTCCTTTCAGCAGAGATAGGGCTGCTACCAGAGCTCCGAGTGCTTTACTTAAAAGATAACCAGCTTATCACTCTTCCGGCAGAGATAGGGCAGCTATCGCAGCTGGGAACGCTTGAATTAGACAGCAACCAGCTCACTACTCTTCCAACCGAGATAAGGCAGCTGTCTCAGCTTAAATTGCTTTACTTAGATAACAACCAGCTTACCACTCTTCCGGCAGAGATAGGGCAGCTGTCTCAGCTGCAAGTGCTTGACTTAAATCAAAACCAGCTCACCGCTCTGCCTACAGAAATTGGTCAGCTGTCTCAACTACGAGTGCTTAAATTAGGCCAAAACCAGCTAAACACACTTCCTACAGAAATCGGGCAGCTGCCTCAGCTGCAAACGCTTGAATTAGCAGAAAATCCTTTGAAAGATATCGCCAAAAAAATAAGGCAGCGTTTTCAATTGTAGAATGGCTGTAAGTACTTTTTAATTTGGGGAGGGCTAAAATGAAATAAAAAACTTTTAGCCATCTTATCTTTAAACAAGTAATCCGTTTTCCTTCCAGCAACTAAGCAAGCCTAAACTAACCTACATATTTATAAAGACAAGAAGTTTCTCTCTTTTTCTGCAGATTGCTATGTTTGGGAAAACAACTTTTTTTGATAGGAAGAAACTGGCGTATTGGATTCTATCATTCGGCAGAAGAATTAAAACAAGGCACCAAAAAGAGCCGTTTTTCTCAAACAAGGCAAAGAATCAATCTCATTCTTTTAGCCAAACCTAAATTGCCGCGTCACTTAATCTCCCAAACCTGTGGCTGCTCCTAAATGCTTGTAGGGTCTCCACCCTTTCCTTGAATCTATCTGAAATAAAAGCGTGGTAAATTATCTGCGAGTTGTTTCTCCTTGATAAGGATATGAATTGGTTTGACTTGCATTTTTAATTTTTTTATTCTGTCTTAAAAATAAAATGATAAAAGGTCATCACTACCCAAGGAAATAAAATGCATCCTATCTCTTCGGCATCTATTGAAAGCTTGCCCAATGAATTGCTACTCCCTATCCTAGAGGCTTGCGTAGTTCCTCCCTTATTTAGCGTCTGTAAAAGATGGCATCATCTGCTGGCTACTGAAGTCATGCCCCCTCTTTATAAGCAAATAGGTAAAGTGCATGTTCCTCAAAGAAATGTTAAGGAGCAGGCTCTTATTG
>NZ_JSDQ01000013.1:0-1316 GCF_000813665.1 Neochlamydia sp. EPS4
TAGATAGGATTTATAAGCTAGAAGAAAAGCTTTCTGAAGCAGAAAAGGTAAATGCAATCTTTAGGCAAATCTTTACTTTAGCCAAGTTTCTTTCAACTTTAGAATTTAAAGAGAAAACAGAAGAAAAAAGAGGCTTAACGCTGGCTAATTACTTTTCTCATCTCTTAAATATTAATCGTCTTTTACTTTGGAAAAAGCTTCCTGGTGGTGAAGAATACTTGAACCAAGAAGAAATTAAGCACTTACCTCTAGAAAAAAAAGGAGAGCTTCTTAGAGATTGGATTGAAGAAAATTGTAAAAACATTACGGCTTTAGATTTATCTAGAGCAGGCTTGACTTACTTACCCCCAGAAATAGGCCAGTTATCTCAGCTGCTACAGCTTGAATTAAATCAAAACCAGCTCACCGCTCTGCCTGCAGAAATAGGCCAATTGTCTCAGCTGAAAGGGCTTTACTTAAATCAAAACCAGCTCACCGCTCTGCCTGAAGGAATAGGTCAATTGTCTCAGCTGACACGGCTTTACTTAAATCAAAACCAGCTCACCAGCCTTCCTGTAGAAATAGGTCAATTGTCTCAGTTGGAATGGCTTTACTTAAATCAAAACCAGCTCACCAGCCTTCCTGCAGAAATAGGTCAATTGTCTCAGCTGCAAGAGCTTATCTTAAGAGAAAACCAGCTCACGAGCGTTCCTGTAGAAATCGGGCAGCTGTCTCAGCTACAATGGCTTTTCTTAAATCAAAACCAGCTCGCCGCTCTGCCTGGAGAAATCGGGCAACTGTCTGAGCTGCAAGGGCTTTACTTAAATCAAAACCAGCTCACCGCTCTGCCTACAGAAATCGGGCGGCTGTCTGAGCTGCGAGAACTTGAATTAAATCAAAACCAGCTCACCGCTCTGCCTGCGGAAATCGGGCAATTGACTCAGCTGCGTACGCTTGAATTAAATCAAAGCCAGCTCACTAGCCTTCCTACAGAAATAGGTCAATTGTCTCAACTGACATGGCTTCGCTTAAATCAAAACCAGCTCACTAGCCTGCCTGCAGTAATAGGCCAATTATCTCAGCTGCAAGAGCTTAACTTAAGCCAAAACCAGCTCACCAGCCTTCCTGCAGAAATCGGGCAATTGTCTCAACTGCAAGGGCTTTGCTTAAACCAGAACCAGCTCACCAGCCTGCCTGCAGAAATCGGGCAGCTGTCTCAGCTACAGGGGCTTTACCTAAATCAAAACCAGCTCACCAGCCTTCCTGCAGAAATCGGGCAGCTGTCTGATCTGCAAACGCTTCACTTAAATCAAAACCAGCTCACCAGCCTGCCTGCA
>NZ_JSDQ01000014.1:0-2360 GCF_000813665.1 Neochlamydia sp. EPS4
CCATTGTAGAATGGTTGTAAGTGCTTTTTAAATTGGAGTAAGCTAAAGTGAAATAAAAAACTGTTAGCCACCTTATCTTTAAACAAGTAATCCTCGTTTCTTCTCGCAACTAAGCAAGCTTAAACTAACCTACACATTTATAACGACAAGAAGTTTCTCTCTTTTTCTGCAGATTGCTATGGCTGGGAGAACAACTTTTCTTGATAGGAAGAAACTGGCGTATTGTATTTCATCATTCAGTAAAAGAATTAAAACATTGCATCAAAAAGAGCCGTTTTTCTCAAATAAAGCAAAGAATCAATCTCATTCTTTTAGCAACACCAAAATTGCCGCGTCACTTAATCCCCAAAACCTGTGGCTGCTCCTAAATGCTTAGAAGGTCTCCCCTCTTTCCTTAAATCTATCTTGGATTAAAGCGCCGGTAGATTATCTGTGAGTTGTTTTTCATTGATAAGGATACGAATTCGTTTGACTTGCTTTTTTAATATTTATATATTGTCTTTAAAAAATGAAAATTCTGAAAAGTTATCACTACCCAAGGAAATAAAATGCATCCTATCTCATCAATATCTATTGAAAGCTTGCCCAATGAATTGTTACTCCCTATCTTAGAGGCTTGCGTAGTTCCTTCCTTATTTAGCGTCTGTAAAAGATGGCATCATCTGCTGGCTTCTGAAGCGATGCCTTCTCTTTATAAAAAAATAGCCCGGCTTCATTTCCCCAGGAGGACTACCACTACTCAGCGAACTCTTATGTTAGCTAGAGTTTATCAACTCAATCCTGTACTTACCTCTACTGAAAAAGTTTATCAAATTTTTAAACAAGTTTTTACCTTAGCTAAATCTATTTCTCCTGTAGAATTTAAAGAGAAAACAGAAGAAAAAAGAGGCTTAACTCTGGCTAATTACTCTTCTTATCTCTTAAATATTAATCGCCTTTTACTTTGGAAAAAGCTTCCTGGTGGGGAAGAATACTTGAGCCGAGAAGAAATTAAGCACTTGCCTCTAGAAAAAAAAGGAGAGCTTCTTAGAGATTGGATTGAAGAAAATTGTAAAGACCTAACTTTGCTAAATTTATCTAAAGCAGGCTTGACTTATTTACCCCCAGAAATATGCCAATTATCTAAGCTGCAATGGCTTGAATTAAATCAAAACCAGCTCACCAGCCTGCCTACAGAAATCGGACAATTATCTCAGCTGCAAAGGCTTGAATTAAACCAAAACCAGCTCACTAGCCTTCCTGCAGAAATAGGGCAGCTGTCTCAGCTACAATTGCTTTACTTAAATCAAAACCAGCTTACCAGTCTGCCTGTAGAAATCGGGCAGCTGTCTCAGCTGGAAGCGCTTATCTTAAGCTTCAACCAGCTCACCAGCCTGCCTGCAGAAATCGAGCAGCTGCCTAAGCTGCAAGTACTTTACTTAAATCGCAACCAGCTCACCAGCCTTCCTGCAGAAATAGGGCAGCTGCCTAAGCTGCAAACGCTTAAATTAAATCAAAACCAGCTCACCAGCCTTCCTGCAGAGATCGGGCGATTGCCTCAGCTGCTAGATCTTGATTTAAGCCAAAACCAGCTCACCAATCTGCCTGCAGAAATCGGGCAGCTGTCTGAGCTGCAAACGCTTAAATTAAATCAAAACCAGCTTACCAGCCTTCCTGCAGAAATCGGTCAGCTGCCTAAGCTGCAAACACTTGAATTAAATCAAAACCAGCTCACCGCTCTGCCTACAGAAATCGGGCAATTGCCTCAGCTGCAAACGCTTGAATTAAATCAAAACCAGCTCACCAGCCTGCCTACAGAAATCGGGCAATTATCTCAGTTGCAAAGGCTTGAATTAAACCGAAACCAGCTCACCAGCCTGCCTGCAGAAATCGGGCGATTGCCTCAGCTGCTAGATCTTGATTTAAGCCAAAACCAGCTCACCAATCTGCCAGCAGAAATCGGGCAGCTGTCTGAGCTGCGAGCGCTTAACTTAAATCAAAACCAGCTCACCAACCTTCCTACAGAAATCGGACAGCTGTCTCAGCTGCAAGGGCTTCACTTAGCGGATAATCCTTTAAAAGATATTCCAGGAAAAATAAGGCAGCGTTTTCGATTGTAGAATGGTTGTAAGTACTTTTTAAGTTGAGGTGAGCTAAAATGAAATAAAAAACTTTTAGCCATCTTATTTTTAAACAAGTAATCCGCTTTCCTTCCCGCAACTAAGCAAGCTTAAACTAACCTACACACTTATAAAGACAAGAAGTTTTTCTCTTTTTCTGCAGATTGCTAGGCTGGGAGGACAACTTTTCTTGACAGGAAGAAACTGGCGTATTGGATTCCATCATTCGGTAGAAGAATTAAAACAAGGCGCCAAAAAGAG
>NZ_JSDQ01000015.1:0-1922 GCF_000813665.1 Neochlamydia sp. EPS4
CCCAACCAAAATTGCCGCTCACTTAATCGCAACAACCTGTGTCTGCTCCTAAATGCTTGGAAGGTCTACCCCCTTTCTTTGAATCTATCTGAAATAAAAGCGAGGTAGATTGTCTGCAAGTTGTTTTTCATTGATAAGGATACGAATTCGTTTGACTTGCTTTTTCAATATTTATATATTGTCTTTAAAAAATAAAAATGCTTAAAAAGTTATCTCTATTCAAGGAAATAAAATGCATCCTATCTCTTCGGCATCTAGTGAAAGCTTGCCCAATGAATTGCTGCTCCCTATCTTAAAGGCTTGCGTAGTTCCTTCCTTATTTAGCGTCTGTAAAAGATGGCACCATCTGCTGGCTAATGAAGTCATGCCCACTCTTTATAAGCAAATAGGTAAAGTGCATGTTCCTCAAGGAAATATTAAGGAGCAGGCTCTTATTGTAGATAGGATTTATAAGCTAGAAGAAAAGCTTTCTGAAACAGCAAAGGTAAATGCAATCTTTAGGCAAATCTTTACTTTAGCCAAGTATTTTTCAGCTTTAAAATTTAAAGTGCAAATAGAAGAAAAGAGATATCTTACTCTGGCTAACTACTCTTCCTATCTTGTAAATATTAATCGCCTTTTACTTTGGAAAAAACTTCCTGGTGGGGAAGAATACTTGAGCCGAGAAGAAATTAAGCACTTGCCTCTAGAAAAAAAAGGAGAGCTTCTTGAAGATTGGATTGAAGAAAATTGTAAAAACATCACGGCTTTGGATTTATCTAGAGTAGGCTTGACTTATTTACCCCCAGAAATATGCCAGTTATCTCAGCTGCAAGAGCTTAATTTAAGCCGAAACCAGCTCACCTTTCTGCCTGCAGGAATAAGCCAGTTATCTCAGCTGCAAGAGTTTAACTTACATAGAAATCAGCTCACTGCCCTTCCGACAGAGATAGGGCAGTTGTCTCAGCTGCAATGGCTTGACTTAAGCCAAAACCAGCTCACCTCCCTTCCGGTAGAGATAGGGCAGCTATCGCAGCTACAAGAGCTTGACTTACATAGAAATCAGCTCACCTCCCTTCCGGCAGAGATAGGGCGGCTACCAGAGCTCCGAGCGCTTTACTTAAAAGATAACCAGCTTATCACTCTTCCGGCAGAGATAGGGCAGCTATCGCAGCTGGGAACGCTTGAATTAGACAGCAACCAGCTCACCACTCTTCCAACCGAGATAAGGCAGCTGTCTCAGATTAAATTGCTTTACTTAGATAACAACCAGCTTACCACTCTTCCGGCAGAGATAGGGCAGCTGTCTCAACTACGAGTGCTTAAATTAGGCCAAAACCAGCTAAACACACTTCCTACAGAAATCGGACAGTTGCCTCAGCTGCAAACCCTTGAATTAGCGGAAAATCCTTTGAAAAATATCGCCGAAAAAATAAGGCAGCGTTTTCAATTGTAGAATAACAAGTACTTTTTAATTTGGGGTGAGCTAAAATGAAATAACAAACTTTTAGCCATCTTATTTTTAAACAAGTCATCCGCTTTCCTTCCGGCAACTAAGCAAGCTTAAACTAACCTACACATTTATAACGGCAAGAAGTTTTTCTCTTTTTCCGCAGATTGCTACGCTGGGAGAACAGCCTTTCTTGACAGGAAGAAGCTAGGCGTATTGTATTTCATCATTCAGTAGAAGAATTAAAACAAAGTACCAAAAAGTGCCGTTTATCTCAAATAAGGCAAAGAATCAATCTCATTCTTTTAGTCACACCAAAATTGCCGCGTCACTTAATCCCCAAAACCTGTGGCTGTTCCTAAATGCTTAGAAGGTCTTCACCCTTTCTTTGAATCTATCTGAAATAAAAGCGAGGTAGATTATCTGTAAGTTGTTTTTCATTGATAAGGATACGAATTCGTTTGACTTGCTTTTTTAATTTTTATATATTATC